>CAJWBT010000393.1 GCA_913020235.1 uncultured Chloroflexota bacterium | reverse complement strand
ATCAGGTGGACTTTCTCCAGACCCAGCTTGTCCAGAAAGCCCAGGAGATCGTTGGCGAAATTATCCACCGACCAGGAGTAACCCGGCTGGGGCACCGAAGACTGCCCCATGCCCCGCATGTCGAGCCGTATAACTCGGTAATGCCTCGCGATGGCAGGCACCCAGGCGAACCACAGCTTGTGATTCTTGGCCATTCCATGGTGCAGGACCACCGTTTCCGGCGTGGTCCAGGGATCGGTGAAATCGTCCACCTTATAGAATAGCTCGGCGCCGTCATCCAACCTTACCTTCATCGGAGCCTCCGAGTGGTCTACCTGTCGTTGTCTACCAGGGTGAGGCACCGACGAGGAGATGGCACGACCCCTGTCGCTCGTGGCTTCCGCCGGCCGGGCTACTGTTGGTCCAGACCCCGGACGAAGTCCAGCCACACCCGGGCACAAGGCACCGGCAGGATGTGCTGGATGAACCCGGAAACACCGGGGAAGACCACCAGGCGCCCGTTCGGGAACAGGTCGGCGGCGCCCCGGAAGTCCCCCAGTACCTCCTCCCGCAAGCTGGCCGCGGCCAGCACTAAAACGGGGGTCTTCACCTGCCCCAGCAGGGGGCGCAGGTCGCCCCCTGGGGCGCTCCGCTGGAACCCGCTGACCACGTGGGCCGCGGTGGCCGCCATCTGGGAGGCGTACCATCGAATGTAGGCCGGGTCTACGATGTCCGGGTCCAGCCGCCGGGTGATGGTGCTTTCCACCCAGGCGCCCACGCCCTCCCGGTCGATCAGCGCGGCGCTCTCCTCATGGTGGCCGTCCAGGAAGCTGGTGGGAGAGGTGCAGACCGCAAGCGACAACAGCCGCTCCTGGTGCAGGGTGGCGAAGCGCATCGAGATCGAGCCGCCGACGGTCTCGCCGATCAGGTGCACCTTCTCCAGCCCCAGCTTGTCCATGAAGCCCAGGAGATCGTTGGCGAAGTTATCCAGCGACCAGGGGTAACCCGGCTGGGGCACCGAAGACTGCCCCATGCCCCGCATGTCGAGGCGTACGACACGGTAGTGCCTGGCGATGATGGGCACCCAGGCGAACCACAGCTTGTGGCTCTTGGCCATTCCGTGGTGCAGGACCACCGTTTCCGGCGTGGTCCAAGGATCAGTGAAGTCGTCCACCTTGTAGAACAGCTCGGCGCCGTCATCCAACCTTACCTTCATGCGAACCTCCAGGCAGCCGCCTTGCCGGCGTGGGCCGGGGCGGAGGGGTGACGAGGAAATGCCGGTGAAACTAGCTGCCTTCCTCCATGGAGATGCCTTGCTCGGCGAACACCGATCCCGCGATTTGCATGACCGTGCGGGCGCCGGTATACCCGCCGTAGAGCATGGTCTGAACGAAGACCTCCAGTATCTCCGTTGGCGTGACTCCGACCCGCAGGGCGCCCTCGATGCGGCGGCGAATCTGCCGGTCATACCGGCCCTGGACGGTCATGGCGGAGAGGGCGCAGATAGCCCTGCTCTTGGCGTCCAGGTGGGGTCGGGTGTAGATGGCCCCCCAATGGTACTCGATGACCAACCGCTGCATGTCCTCGGCGGTGGGATGGCCGGCGTAATAGGCCAATGGGTCACCCATGTGGTCCTCGTAGGCCTGGGCCCCCGCTCGGTGCAGCTCATCGGCGGACTGGGTGGTGTTGTACACCCGGGTGGGAGTGAACTGGATGCCCCGCGCCTCGAAGACCTCCTTGGTGATGCGCATCGCCGCCTCGACCGCCGGCACGCCGACGTAGAAGGTCAGCTGGATGAACACTTCGACGACCTGCTCCGGCGTCAAGCCCAGGTTCAAGCAGCGTTCGATGTGCCGCCGCAACAAGGGTAGCTGCCCCATGGCCATCAACGCCGAGATGGTGCAGACGCAGCGGAGTTTGACGTCCAGCCCGGGGCGGCTCCAGATTGAGCCGAACAGGGCTTCGTCAATGATCCGCTTCAGGTCCGGCGCCAGTTGGTCGATCCCCGGCAGAGTGAAATGGCTGAGGTCGCCCCCGGCCATCAGGGCGCGCATCGATTGACCTTCCTCGTATCGCTCTTCCAACGTAGCCAAATCGGCGCCTCCTCGGTATCTGCTGGTGGCTATCCGGCCCTCTAGGGAGGTTTCATCAGAGCAGCTTGCCGGTCCGGCCCGTTCAGGCCATTATCACTTCAGAGAACCACTCCATGGCTTTCAGCGTCTGGCTCAAGTCGGGCTTCCGGATGTCGAAGATCAGGTGGCTGACCCCCAATTCCGAGTAGGTCTCGATGTCCCGGCGCACGTCGTCGGCGGTTCCGGAAAAACGGCGGCGGCCCCCGATGGAGGCGGTATCCGGGTCGTAGATAGGCGCCTTCATGGCCACCTCGATTTCGGCGGGGTCGCGCCCCGCCCTTTCGGCGAACCGGTGGAGGGTGGCGATGTCTTTGGTCAGCTGCTCCGGCTCCAACGGCGTCGCCGGGGTTGCCCCCACCGGGTGCCAGGCGTTGCCCAGTTGAGCCGCCCGCCGGATCGCCGGGCGGCTCTGGCCGCCGACCCAGATGGGCGGATGGGGTTTTTGCACCGGCTTTGGCAGGAAAGTCAGGTTGGAGAACCGGCAAAACTCGCCTTCGAAGGTGGGGTTGTCGTTGGTCCAGAGTTCTATAAATGCCCTCAGGTACTCATTGGTCACGGCGCCTCGCTTGGCGAAGGGCGGCGCGTCCAGGGCCAAGAACTCTTCCTCCATCCAGCCGACGCCGACGCCCACGATGAGCCTGCCCTTGGACAGCACGTCCACGGTGGCCAGCATCTTGGCGCAGAGGATCGCGGGCCGGTGCGGGA
>CAJWBT010000392.1 GCA_913020235.1 uncultured Chloroflexota bacterium | reverse complement strand
CCACCCACATCTACCTGATGTGCCGGACCGACCCGGACGCTCCCAGGCATCGGGGGATTTCCATCTTCCTGGTTCCCATGGACACCCCGGGCATCTCCGTGCGCCCTCTCTTGACCATTCAGAACGATCCCCCCGCACCCCCGGGCACCAACTGCGGTGCGTCGAGGACCAACGAGACCTTTTTCGAAGACGTGCGGGTCCCCCTCTCGGCGCTGTTGGGCGATGAGAACCGGGGATGGTACGTCGGCGCCATGGGCCTGAACCTGGATAGAGTAGGGGCCAGCCGGCTGGTGAGGTCCATCAACCGGGATGAGGACTTCATAAATTGGGTCAAAGAGAACGAGCTGGACGGCCACTCGCTGGCCGACGACCCGGCGGTAAGGGATAAGCTTGCGGAGCTGTGGATCGAGGCCCAGGTCTGCCGGCTGATGACCATGCGCAGCATGTCCATATGGGAGCATGGCAACGACTTCACCTACGAAGGCTCGGCGGAAAAAGTTTGGGCGCCCGAGCACGGCGTCAGGATCACCGAGGCCATCAGCCAGATCCTGGGGCCCTATGCCCAGCTATTGAACGGCTCCGAAGAGGCCATCGATGACGGCCTGTACGCCCACAACATCATGGGCGCGTTCCAGTCCGGGATAAACCACGGCAGCGTTCAGATTATGCGGGACATGGTGGCCCGCCGGGGCCTCGGAATGCCCCGAGGTTAAGGGAACCGCCTCGGTTCACTTCATCGCCGCCCGGTCACAGAACCAAAAAGCCCCGGCCTCAAGAGAGGCCGGGGCCTCTAGGATTACAGTTCAGCTTGGCGGACAGATACGAATTCACCCCCATCCTAGCCTTCCCCCTTCCCAAGGTGGAAGGGACAGGTCCTCTCCCCTTTGCGAAGGGGGAGAATTAGAGAGGGGGTCGAGCAAGGCGTCGGAACGACCTGGGACCGGTACTCGGCTACAGTGCGATGTGTTGCGGGGGAGGGTTCCCCACAGCGGCGCGGGCTGTTGTCTACAGCAGGACGAGCTGCCGGAACTGCTCGGTTGTCCCGTACCTCGCCCCACGCACACGGGCTTTACGTCGTCGCTTTGGAGCCTGGGTCTTGGCTTCTCCCTCGGCGATCTCCGCGCGGGCCTGGCGGGCCAGTTTGAGGTTAAGCCTCCGGTTCTCGGGGTCTCCGTGCATCGCCACCCTTCGGATCACTCCCTCGGGTCGGCGTTTGGCGCTCGGCGGGAAGGCCCATTTCACCGCGAGTCTCTTGTCTCGCTCGAGCCTGTCCTCCAGAAATGCCAACTCATCGGGCGCGAGATCCCCGGCCCAGCCGGGCTCCCGCAGGCGCCGGTCACCGCGGGGGCGCCTTTTGGGCCTGGGCGGCCTGGGTGACGCGGCAACAGCCCTGGCGAAGAGGGTTCCAGGGAAACCGATCTGCCGGGGTCCAACACCGGTCGCCACGCTACTCTCCACACTTCAACTGCGGCTCAGAGCCCATCCTGGCGCCGCCGCCTTACACAACACATTGTTGGCCCAATCGCTGGAAAATGCAAGGCGCGACGAAGGTCCGGCGGAGAAACTGGGGGCGTCTTCCGGTCGGCGATACGCCGAAAGAGGCCGGGGCCAAGCTGGGTTCGAGATTTGGTAGGAGGCTTGGCGCCGGCCTTTTCAACGGGGGTTCGGGAGCTGTTGGCCGACCTCTAGCCTTCCGGCTGCCACTTCTTTCCCAACTCGTCCGGCTTCTTCACCTCGTAGGAGCGGACTTTTTCCAGCAGGCGCCCGTCTTCGTCGGTGGCGGTGGCCTCGGTCACCAGGTAGGGTTTGTCGCGCTTCCAGAACTTGTCGGAGATTCGGGCGGTGACCATGATCTTCTTGCCGGGGACGGGCGCATTGAAGAACTCCACGTCGGTCCCGGCGAGGATCCCGCCGGTTGGGTCGTTATATGCAATTTCAAGGGCAGTGGTGTCGTGCTTGATCCCTATGGTGGGGAAATCGGCCTCGGGATCATCGACGGACGCCCGGTAACGGTCCACCGTTTCCTGGCTCAGGACGTACTCGTAGGAACCCAGGTCCTCGCCTATCTCGGCCTTATTGAAGTCGAACTCTTTTTGCGGCGAATCAGCCATGCGATTCACACCTCCCTGGTCCAAATGCAGACTAAGGTATCTGGCAATCTTTCTTTAACATCTGGCCCGCCACGGAGAGTCACTGCGACCAGGCCAGGAAGAACAGGGGAGACCTAGCTGCCGAACCGTGCCCCGGGCCGCAAGTCGACGGACTTGATCCACTCCGGCGCTGAAACCTTGCGCCCGCCCTCGGGTTGGACCCTGCTGATGAACACGGTACCGCCCTGGGCCGCCACGGCGAAGCCCTCGTCCGTGACCTCGGTGACCTCACCCGGGCTCTTTCCGCTGCCGCCCTCCCGTCTTTCCGCCTTGTAGAGCTGGACCGTCTTCCCGCCAAAGGTGGTCCCGGCTCCGGGACTCGGGTCGCTCCCTCTGATCAGGTTGTAGACCTGGTCAACCGGTCCGCTCCAGTCGATAATGACCTCTTGGGCGCTGCACCATCCCTCGTAGGTGGCCTCGTCCGCGTCCTGCTCTATGCTGGGCGCCGTGCCGGCCTTTACCATCGCCACGGCTTCCGCCATGGCCTCGACGCCCATGGGGAAGAGCCTGCCGAAGTACACGGAGCCGAGGGTGTCGTCGGGGCCTATCTCGACCTCCCGCTGCAGGAGCACGTGCCCGGTATCCAGGCCGGCGTCGGGCCAGAAGATGGTCAGCCCCGTCCTGGTCTCGCCCTGGATGATGGGCCAGTTGATGGAGCTGGGGCCCCGGT
>CAJWBT010000391.1 GCA_913020235.1 uncultured Chloroflexota bacterium | reverse complement strand
CGTGGTACGGCCCCCAGGGGTTCTGGTCCTCGTTCTCCGCGACGCACATGCTGTATTTTAGCGGGCTGCCGATGGTGTCCATGTCCCCGCTGCCCGGGTAGCAGTGGCCCACGTTCATCAGGATGAGACGCAGGGCCCTGCCCAGGGCGGTGTTGACCCGTCCCAGCTTGCCCGGACCCATCGTGCAGCGGCCGTAGTTGATGCCCAACTCTTTGACGATGGGCCCGTTGACCAGCATCATCATGGCGTGGGGACCGGTGGACATGGCAATGGTGCGGGCCGGGAAGATGTTCTGGGGCGTCTGGGTGATGGCCTCTACCGTGGCGATCAGGACGGAGAGGTGCTCCGGCTTGCAGCCGGCCATCGCCGCGTTGATCGCTACTTTCTCCACGGTGGCCGCACCAATGCCGGGGGCCACGTAACCCAGGACCTCCAGCGGGTCCCGCTTGACGGTCTTCAGGAACGCGTCCACCAGTTCCGGCGTCGGAGCGATGAGGGGAAAGCCGTCGCCGAGGCCCCGCTCGATGAAGTCCTCGTTGAAATTCTCCCACCCCCTGAGCAGATCATCAGCTTCAAACTGCTCACGCGAGGCCTGGACCACCTGGGCTTTCTTCGTGGAGGCCGGGTCGGGGGGTTGGCTGACCATCGTAGCGGCCAGCTCATCGAACGCTCCATCCAGGTCAATGGCCGCCTCATCGCGGCTGCGGCTGGTCATGGTGTACGGAATAACGATATAGGGAAGCTGGGGAAACCCGAAGATGCGGGCCGAGGTCTCGAAGTCGGACTCGAACCCATGGGCGACGATGGATACCGTGGGGAGCCCCGCCTTTTCAAGTGCAACCATGTCGTACACCAGGTACGACGTGCAGGAGCCTCAATCCGCGGTGGCGCCCACCACCACGTCACGGGTGTCTTTGAGTTCCCGGATCAGGTCGTCGGATATGGGCCTCCTGGAGTGAACGAGTTCGGCCTCGTTGACGCTGAAGCGCTCCTTGAGAAGCTGTCCCACGTGCTCCAGGGCGTTGTTGCCTCCCGGCTTCCGGTTCCAGTACAGGCCCACGCGGGCCCCCTGGAGGCTGCTAGGCCGTTTTGGCGCCGGCGGTGGCTGACCAAGCTCCGCAGCCAGTTGGGCCACCGGGTTCAAGACTTCTAACTTTGCCATGTCGGGTATCCTCCTAATCTGTTGGGAAAGCCTGCTTCATGTGGCCGGTGCCTGCCGCATCCCTTCTTGCCCCTGCCAAACGCCCCGAGCGTCGCAAGGTAGGCGCCTCACCGGCTCCAGGGTCCAGAGAGAACAGAGGGCCTTCGCCACCGCGGGCTCACGTGTACGCCGTAATTAGCCTACACCTACCATTGTTGATGTCAAGCAGCCGCTCCCCAGGCTCCGGCTGCCGGCCGCCGGCCCCTGTGTCGGTCTCCTCGGGTTCGCAAGCTAACCTGACCCGGCGCGGCAGGCGGTGAGCCCGCTGAGCGGAGGGGGCGGGCTGGTATCGACTTCCCGCAGAAACGGGCGTATTATCGGGGGTGCCGTCGTACTGGCCCCCTTTTCTCGCCGTTTTGGTGCTATCGACCTGGCTCCCCCGGTTGCCGAAGCTGTAGCGCGGCGGTTACGGGGGAGGCCCAATGCCAGATGGAAAGGAGCATACGCCGATGGGCATGACCGTGGCTGAAAAGCTGTTCACCAGGAAGAACACCCAGGAGCGGCCCGTCAAAGCGGGGGACTTCGTCGCCCCTGGAGTGTCCGATATTGTTGAAGATGGCCAGCGCTTGGAGATCGACTACAGCGAGGGCGTGGTGCGCAACGTCGAGACCGGCGCCGCGGTAAGGATATCGACCTACCCACCGAGCGTGGAGCGTATCTTCCGCGCCGGCGGGATAATACCACTGCTGATGGACCGGTACGACCAGGAAACCAGGGTCTAGCAGACCCAAGATTCCGAGGAGTCATGGCGTCAGGGGATACCCAACATTCGAGGAGGTGAAGTCATGAAAATCAAGGATGTTCAGCTTCAGGTAGTCAAGTGGGAGCTGCCCGACTGGAACACCCAATCGGACATCGACATCAAGACGGGCACCAAGGAGTTGGGTGTCCTCCGGATCATCACCGATGAAGGGGTGGAGGGCAACGCCTTTCTGGCCAACTCGAGCCGGGGCACCAGGATCTATTTCGAGGGCTTGATGAACGAGGCCAAGCCGGAGCTGGTGGGACGAAACGCGGAGGACCGGGAGTGGATCTGGAACCGGCTGTGGCGCATGACCGAGCACATGGTTATCCGAAGCCCGGCCATCGCCGCCGTGGATGTGGCCCTGTGGGACCTGTCGGGCAAGATAGCCGGAATGCCCATTTACCACATGATGGGAGCCCAGCGGCACAAGGCCCCAATTTATGCTTCCTCCGCCGTTTTCGACAATGCGGAGGCCTACGCCGATGAGGTCATATCGTTCAAGGAGCAGGGCGTCAACGCCTACAAGCTGCACGTGGGCGGCAAGACCCCCAAAGCCACCATCGCCGCCTGCCAGGCGACGCGGCAGGCTGTCGGGGAGGACTACGCACTGATGGTGGACTGCAGCCGGCTCTACACCTTCCAGGAGGCGTTGCAGATTGGGCGGGCGTTGGACGAGCTGAATTTCCACTGGTACGAAGACCCCATGCGGGCCTACTACATGCAGCACATGGCCGAACTGACCCGCCGGTTGGATACTCCCGTCGCCATCAGCGACGCCAACGAGTTCCGTTTCCAAGAGGCCGCCAGCTACCTGGCCTACGGCGTGGGCGATATTCTGCGCAGTGACTGCTGGAAGGACGGCATCACCGGCGTCAAGAAGCTGGC
>CAJWBT010000390.1 GCA_913020235.1 uncultured Chloroflexota bacterium | reverse complement strand
GGTCGAACCCCTCCCCCAGGACATCGCGATACAGGTCCGCCGGGCCGTCTTGGACCGCGGTGAACCCGCAGCGGACCAGGTTGGCTGCCATGATGCCCTGAAAGCCGGAGCGGCCGGGGTATAGGTTGCGGATGGTGGCCCCTTCCAGACATGGCGTCCAGGTGTTGGCTGGGCTCATCGACATTGCCAGGTTCATGGCCTGACGGGTTCGAGCGGCGTCGAATCCCATCAGCCGGGCGGTCGCCGCCGCGGTGCCTATGGTGCCCCAGGTGCCGTGGGAATGGATTGCGGACCTCGTCTTGGTGCCGGTCCCGATGCGTGAGGTCACCTCGTAGCCGACGATGACGCTCTCGAGCAGAGCCCGGCCGCCGGCCCCTTGTTCCTCGGCAACCCCGATGGCGCCGGGAGTGACGTGGATGGAGGCGTGCCCTCCGCCGAGGCGGTTACCCTCGTCCATTTCCAGGGAGACCCCGGCGGTGGCGTTGACCAGGGCGGCAAACGGGGGTTGGACCTTGCCAGGATGCCCCAGCAGGGTGGCCGGGCCGGCGCTGCTCATCCCCTGGGCCAGCCGGGCCAGGTTGGTGTTCTCCGGCAAGCGGCTGCCCGCCAGGATGGCGCCGATGGTGTCTAGCACCACGGCTTTGGTGGCGGTCACCGTGGAGCCGTCCAGGTCTTCCAGACGGGTATCTACGACAAATCGGGATAGCTGGTCCAGGTAGTCAGAGGACACTGCAGCCTCCTGGTCGGCAAAGGTTCAGCTACGTGGGGGTACCAGCCAGCTCGATGCCCTCCCACCAGTGGCGGCCCCGGCCCCGGCGCCGGCGAAAGAACCCCAGCTTGGTCAGGCCCATCCCGAAGCTTCGCTGGACCAGGGGGACTCGCCCCGTGTCCCGGCACCAGTCCACGTATCCGGCATACAGTTCTTTGGCGAGGGAGCGCGCATCCGGACCCGCCACGCATTTGGCCATGAGGAACGGCGCCACCGGATTGTCGTCGGGGAGTTCCATCGAAAGCTGTCCGGCGGGGTTTGGCGGCGCAGCCGCGACGGCGCCCTCGGTTCCATCGGAGCCCGCCGCGGATTGCTCCAACTGGGACACGCAATATTCCAGCAGCGCCAGGTATTTTTCGAGGCCGCCGAAGTCTTCCCAATATACCGCCTTACCGTTCAAGGCCGAGGCGTCCAGGACGAAGGAGGCCGGGCGCACTTCGAAGCGCCGGCGGTAGGCGGGGGGGCAAACCCAGGCCGGCGCCAGCATCCTCTGGCCCAGGGTGTTGCTCAGCAGGTAGATGGCGCATCGCGCGGCCTGCAG
Organism: uncultured Chloroflexota bacterium; assembly: GCA_913020235.1. The sequence goes on along the minus strand of CAJWBT010000390.1, from coordinate 1,527 downwards.
GTCTGGGTCGGTCTCCTGGATCGGAGGGTTCCGGTACACTCGCTCCAGGGTGGTGTGGGCCTGCATCGCCGAGAAGGCGACTGCCCCCCGGACCTGGTTGCTGATACACCGGGCCAGGTCCCGGTCGCTCTTCATCTCGAGGGGGTTAAACATGCTAATCAGGAGGCCGTCATCCGACGGCACGGACACCCGTCCGGTGGGCAGGTGATCTCTGGTGATCAGACCTTTCTTCGTCCCGGCCCACAAGGCTATAGCAAGCGCCAGGTTCTCCCGGACCATTTGGATTTCCAGCGCGGGTTCCACAGTGTTGCCCCCTCCGAGTTGGCTGCCCTGCCACGGCCCTATTCGTTGACGTTCAACACCACTCTGATGAGTTTGTCCTACCGTTGCTCGTACATGTCGAAAGCTGTCCGAGCGTCGGTAAGCTCAAAGCTATTCGGCCCCACCAGTCTCGTTGCTCTCACGCCGGTCAACGACCCCTGGGTTAGAGTTCTCGGAGTATCTTAATATGCGGGCATCCCTTCGGCAAGTTTCGCCGAGTGGCGGCCGCTCTCCAGCGCTAGAGGTCAGGGTGAAAGCGTTTGCTGCCGGCCGGTTCCTTGAGCCTGGACCCAGGAAGCGTTATCATAGGGGCCGGCATTCCTCTGCTGGTATGCGCATTAGTTGATCCGGAGGTGTCCTGTGGCAGATAAGTACGATGTTGTGGTAGTTGGAGCGGGCAACGCCGCCTTGAGCGCGGCCATTGCCGCAAAGGAAGTCTGCGGCTCGGTGCTGGTGTTGGAGAAGGCGCCGGAGTTCTTCAGGGGCGGCAACACTTATTTCACCGGCGGTATCATCCGATTCGCCTTCAATGGCATGGAGGACATGCAGACCGTGATCCCGGACATGTCGCCGACGGAGGTAGCATCCGTAGAGGTCGGCAGCTACAGCGAGGATGAGTACTACGCGGACATGATGCGGGTTACCCACGGGCTAGCGGACCCGGAGCTGGCCCAGATTCTGGTCAGCCGGTCTCTGCCCGCCATGCAGTGGCTTCAAGGGAAGGGCGTGCGCTTTGTGCTGGCATACGGCCGGCAAGCCTTCAAAGATGGAGACAAGTACCGGTTTTGGGGAGGGCTGCTGGTGGAGGCCGTTGGGGCCGGCAAAGGGCTGTCGGACCAGCAGTTCGACGTATGCCAGCGCGAGGGGATCGAGGTGCGCTACTCGACCCAGGCCGTGAGCCTGCGCCAGGACGAGACGGGCCGGGTATGCGGCCTCCGGGCGCTGGGGCCGGATGGCTTCCAGGAAGTCAATTGCAGTTCGGTGGTGCTGGCCGCCGGCGGATTCGAGTCCAACGCGGAGATGCGCTGCCGCTACCTGGGGCCCGGTTGGGAGCTGGTCAAGGTCCGTGGCATTCCCTACAACACCGGCGACGCTATCAAAATGGCCCTTGATGTGGGCGCTCAGGCTCACGGCCACTACAGCAGCTGTCACGCCGTGGCCTGGGACATGAACGCTCCGCCCTTCGGCGACCGCACCATCACCGAG
>CAJWBT010000389.1 GCA_913020235.1 uncultured Chloroflexota bacterium | reverse complement strand
GGGGACGGTGCAACGTCTGGGTGGCGTCCACCGGTTCATGGGCTGGAGCGGGCCGATCCTCACCGACAGCGGTGGCTTTCAGGTTTTCAGCATGGGGGCTTTGAGCAAGGTAGACGAATCTGGGGTCCAATTCCGTTCCCACCTGGACGGCAGCGAGCACCAGTTCAGCCCGGAGCGGGCCATCGCCGATCAGGCCCGGCTGGGCGCCGACATCATCATGTGCCTGGACCATTGTATTGGCTACGGCTCCGGCAAGGAAAAGGTACGGGAGGCGATGGAGCGGACCCATCGGTGGGCCGAGATGTGCCACCGGTTCCATGCCGTATCGGAGACCTCGGGCGAAACGTCAGGTCGCCAGGCCCTGTTCGGCATCGTCCAGGGGGGCGTTTTTGACGACCTTCGGCAAGAGTCGGCCCGCTATATCGCCGGCATTCCTTTCCAGGGCTATGCCATTGGTGGCCTTGCCGTGGGCGAATCCAAGGCCCAGATGTACGAGACCACCCAGCAGGTGACCGCCCTCCTGCCGGAGGATAAGCCGCGCTACCTGATGGGAGTTGGCTCGCCGGAGGACCTGGTGGAGTGTGTGGCCCGGGGCGTGGACCTGTTTGACTGCGTGTTGCCCACGCGGGTGGCCCGCCATGGGAGCCTGTTTACCAGGCACGGAAGGGTGGACATCACCAAAGACCAGTTCAAGGACCAGGCCGGGCCGGTGGAAGAGGATTGCGATTGCTACGCCTGCCGGCGTTTTTCGGCCGCCTATCTTTGCCACCTGTTCCGGTCCAAAGAACTGCTGGGGCCCAGGCTGGCCAGCATTCATAACCTGCGGTTCATCATGCGGCTGATGACGGACGCGCGGCAGTCCATCGCTGACGGCCGGTTCGAGGAGTTCCGCAGGAAGTTCAGTGAAACCTACCGCCCGGCCGATGAGGCGGCCCGGCGGGAGCAGAAAGCCAAGTGGCTTAAAGCCCGGGGCGGCTAGGGGTTAGCCGCCGGCCACCGCGGGAACGATGCTGACCTCGTCCCCCGATTTGATGGAGGTGTCCAGTCCCTGGAGGAAGCGGACATCCTCTCCGTTGAGATAAAGGTTGACGAAGTAGCGAAGCTCCCCGTTCTCGTCCAGCAGTCGCTCCTTGAAGCCCGGAAAGGACGCATCCAGATTTTCCACCAACTCGCCCATTGTCGCCGACTCCAGCTCCACTTGGGCCTGTCCGTTGGTTATGCGACGCAGAGGCGTGGGAATGCGAACCATGACGCTCATCTGGGGAAGTCCTCCTCGCCATAAGCCCGAAGTAGCCCCCTCTTGATGAGGCAGCCCTTTCGCGGGTTTAGGTTAACCTTCTATTACGTCTCCGCTTACCGGGTCGACCCGTACGCCGGTGGAACCCACCCATCGCAGGCCCCGTTCGATCTCAGAATCATCCCCATCCAGCTCCAGCACAACCCAACCCATGTCCTCCCGTACCTCGGCACGGCGGATGTTGGTGATCAAGTTGAAGTCGTGGCCCAGCCGGTAAATTACGGGCTCCTTGACCAACTCGGTGGGGAAGGTGAACTTGACGCGCTGCTTGCTCATCACCCAACTCCTCCCTCCTGGGATTCCCGTTGCTTGAGGGCTGTTTCGAAAGAGGTCATCGTCGGCTTTATCGAAAGGGGGTTGACCACGCCCTCGACGGCTTCCTGGGTCTTCAACCCGTTGCCGGTTATGTAGACCACCGTAAGCTCATCGGATTTGATGGCGCCGGTCTCGGCCAAGTGCTTCAAGCCGCTGACAACCACGCCTCCGGCCGTTTCGGTGAAGATGCCTTCGGTTTCCGCCAGCAGCTTGATGCCCTCCACAATCTCCGACTCCGGCACGGCGTAAGCGGTCCCGTCGGAGGCCTCGATTACGCGGAGGGAGTAGATCCCGTCGGCGGGATTGCCGATGGCCAGGGACTTGGCGACACTACTGGGCCGCACCGGAAGGACGTGCGCCTGGCCGTTTTCCCAGGCGGTCGCAATGGGGGCGCAGCCCGCCGCCTGAGTCATGTGCATCCTGGTGGTCACCGCCGGGTGGTGCACCGTGTTCTGGTCCGGGCCGAAGGATGACGGTTCCACGCCGTCCAGCAGCCCCAGACAGGCCATCTCGTTGAAGCCCTTCCAAATCTTGGTGAACATAGCGCCCGAGGCCGCGGGCACCACAACGTGGTCCGGGAGCCGCCAGCCTAGCTGTTCGGCCACCTCATAACCAAGGGTCTTGCTGCCCTCGGCGTAATAGGGGCGCATGTTGATGTTCACGAAGGCCCAGGGATAGTTGTCGGCCACTTCGCTGCACAGGCGGTTCACTTCGTCGTAGGTACCTGCCACCGATACCAGGGTCGGCCCGTAGACCGCGGCGCCGATAATCTTCCCTCGCTCCAGGTCGGAGGGAATGAACACCACGGCGCGGATGGCGGCGCGGGCCGCGTGGGCGGCGACGCTGCAGGCCAGGTTGCCGGTGGAGGCGCAGGCCAGGGTATCGAACCCGAACTCCACCGCCTTGGTGGCGGCGACCGACACCACCCGGTCCTTGAAGGAGAAGGAGGGGTTGACGCTGTCGTTCTTGATGTAGAGGTTGCGCAGCCCCAGGTGTTTGCCCAGGTTGCCCGCCTTCATCAGCGGGGTGAACCCGGCCATTATGTCTACGCGGCCTTCGCTGTTAGCCGGGAGCAGATCCTGGTAGCGCCAGATGCTCAGCGGCCCCCGGCCGATACTCTCGGGGCTGACCACTTCGGCGATGGTGGGGTAGTCGTACACCACCTCCAAAGGTCCAAAGCAGAAATCACATACGTTCAGGGCCTCGGCAGGGTATTCCCGTCCGCACT
>CAJWBT010000388.1 GCA_913020235.1 uncultured Chloroflexota bacterium | reverse complement strand
GGGACCTGGGCGCCGAGGTTATCAAGGTTGAGTCCATCCAGCGCCCGGACCCGGAGCGAATGGCCGTAGGGCCCAACCGCTCCTGGCTCTACCCGGACTTCGAGCCCGCCGAGCGCTACTTCGACCGCAAGGCCGAGTTTGTGGAGTACAACCGTAACAAGTATGGGATGACGTTGAGCCTGGTGGACCCCAGAGGAGTTGCTGCCTTCAAGGAGCTGGTGAAGATCAGCGACGTGATCATCGAAAACTTCGCGGTCGGCGTGATGCAACGCTTCGGGCTGGACTATGACGACCTCAAAGAGGTCCGCCCCGATATCATCATGGTCTCGGTGGCAGCCTTCGGCCGGACCGGCCCCGAGTCCGCCTACCGTGGCTACGGGCCCCTACAGGAGGCGTTGGCCGGACTCGCCAGCATCACCGGCTACACCGATGGCGTGCCCCTGGAGCTGCGGGAATACTACGGAGACCCGACGGCCGGACTGTTCGCGGCCTCGGCGGTCTTGGCCGCCCTCTGGCACCGGTCGCGCACGGGCCAGGGAGCGCTGGTGGACGTATCGCAGCGGGAATGCGTGGCCGCCATGTTGCCCGAACTCATGCTGGAGCACACGATGAACCAGCGCACTCTCGGACCCATCGGCAACCTGCACCGCCGCATGGCGCCCCACAACTGCTACCCCTGCAAGGGCAAGGATACCTGGATTACCATCGCGGTCCGGTCCGATACGGAGTGGCAGGCGTTGTGCGATGTCATGGGCGCCCCGGAGCTGGCAGGAGACCCCAGATTCGCGACGCGGGACCAGAGGCTGGAGCATCGTGACGCGCTGGAAGCCCTCGTCGGTGAATGGACCGTCACTCAAGAGAACCACCCGCTGATGCACCTGCTGCAGAGCAAGAAGATCGCGGCGGCCGCGGTGTTGGCCCCTCCGGATGTCTTGCAAAACCCCCAATACGAGGCGCGGAAGTTCTTTCCCATGGTTCAGCATAAGGAAGCGGGCGCCTATCCTCAGACGGGCATGCCCTGGAAATTCTCCGGGATTCCCAACGAAGTCCGCATGCCCTCCCCCCTGCTGGGCGAGCACAACCGGCTCATCTTGGGAGAGTTGCTGGGCAAAGGGGCAGAGGAAATAGCCGAGTTGGAAGGGGCCGGGGTTATCGGAGACCGTCCAGCGGGCGGACCGGGTTAGGGGCCGCCGCCCTTTGAGATCGTCAAAGCTAGCTAACCTGGCCCCGGAGTGGATGCTGACCTACGCCGGCGTGATTCTCCTCATTGCCGTCCTGATCAACCTTTTCGCCAGCTTTGCCCAGCACAGTTACAGCCTCACCATTCCGTCGATGCGGGACAGCGAGCACGGACTGGGCCTGTCGTATACCCAGGTGACGCTGCTGGTGACCGTGGTGAGTGCCGCCAAGATGGGGGCCTCTTTTGCCTCCGGCACGTTGGCCCCCCGCTACGGCAGCCGGCCCATGATTGGAATAGGAACTATCGTCTCGGGAGCGGCCATGTTTCTGCTGGGGCTCGCTCCCAACTTCTACCTCGCCCTGGCCGCCACGGCGTTGATGGGCGTCGGCAGCGGCGCCGCTTTGACCCCGATGATGGGGCTCCTCGCCCCCTGGTTCAACTTCCGGCAAAGGGGCGTCGCCGCGGGGTTGGCCTCGGCCGGCGCCAGCATCGGCTTCGTGGTTACCGGCTTGATGGTCCCCTGGCTGGTCGAGCAGAACGCTGATCAAGGCTGGCGTATCACCTGGTTTATCTTTGGCGGCTTGACCCTGGCCATCGGTGTCCTTTCGCTGGTTTTCGTTCATGACCGGTCGGGGGGCGCATCCGATGCCTCCTCCGGGGCAGACAAGGGCCGTAGGGTGGGTGGGGCCTGGCCCTTGATGGCCCTCCGAAGCCCGTTTGTCTGGCTGGTAACCCTCCTCGCCTTCTGCGCTGGTTGGTCCCTGGGCATCTTTACCAGCTTGTTCGGGGCCTACCTATCGGAGGAGAATGGCATCGATCTGGTGGTTGCGGGGCGGTTGTTGGTGCTTATCGGGGTGTTGAGCGTTGGCAGCGGCGCCCTGTGGGGTGGGGTATCCGACCGGGCAGGCCGGGGCCACGCGTTCCTGCTGGTTGGCCTGGTCCAGGGAATAGCCTTTGCTTTGTTCTGGCTCATGCCGGGGATGGTGGTCTTCGTGATCTCCTCGGTGCTGATTGGGCTGACCCTGCGGGCCGCCTACGTAATCTGCGCCGCCTCGGCCGGAGACTACGTGCCGGTGCATTTCGCCGGGTCGGCCTTCGGCCTCATGTCAACCGGGGCCAGCTTGGGCCTCACCCTCTCCCCGGTCGTAGGCGGACTGATGGCCGATACGGTCGGGATGAGCTGGGCCTTCTCCCTGGCTCTGGTTGCGTCGGTTGTCGCCATGGGCGCGGGAGTGGTGCTCCACCATATGACCGGCTCGTCACTGTCGGTGATGGCGGGACCCAGCCGTTAAGCAGCTCGTGCCGCCGGCCGGATCGCGGGCTGGCCCCTTAGGCCCGTTCTCGGACAAATCCTCGCTGGCCGATTTCTCGGGTCTCAGCCTCTCCCGATCTTGTTGGTTGCGAAAGTTTGACGCGCGCTCGCCCCGCCCCAGATGCTTCGCCGCTGCGGCTGGCTCAGCATGACATTTTTGGAGCAATGACGGGGAGACGAGACCCCCGAGGTCACGCGGTCTTAACGCCCATCTGGCGGACGGCGGTCACTTTGAAGTCCTGGCGCAAAGGAAAGGCTCCCATGAAGCCGACCACCGAGTCCATGTTCTCGGCCTCCAACAGTGCGTAGAAGACGTGCTCCGGCGCGCCGTTGAGCAGGAACCGCAGGTCGATTT
>CAJWBT010000387.1 GCA_913020235.1 uncultured Chloroflexota bacterium | reverse complement strand
AACTCTTGCACCGTCTCATCACCGGTCACCAACAGGCCCACCTGGCACGGGTCTCCCTCCGGCAGCGCCACCTGGAGGGCGGCGTCCATCGCCGACCGGAGCCAAGCTTCGGACAGCTCCCTTTGAAAGGGCTCGTCAACAGAGATGTCAACCTTTCTACGTGGCCGGGGACTCACGGCTCACCCCTGGCTCCGGCCTAAGGCGGCGAGTCTCGGCTGCTCCGGACCTTTTGAGAATCCCCCAATCCCGCTTTGGTGAGAGAAAGCGACGGGAGGATTCTTCGCGTTCGTTTTGTGCCGAGGCCGCGGGCCGCCCCAAATCTGTCGGGGGTCTGCGTAGACGTGTCGGAGGGTCATTCGGACTTCAGTTCCCAGCGGAAGTCTCGGCGAAGCCGCGCCTTTCGTGCCGGGTAATTGCCCCCGGCAGGGCTGTTGCAGCATAGCCGGGGAGTTCCGCCAATGATAGCACGGGAATACGAGAAGCATCAAGGAGCAGCGCGCCACCCATCCGATACCGCCCGGCCTGCGTTCGTGCTTGGAATACGGCCTGCCGCCGGACGTCTTTTGGGGTAACGATTCAGCACATCTGGCGCGGCCGGCCATATGGCCCGCTGAAGACCTCTGTTTCGCGGTGGCCCGAAATGGGATCACCTCGGCGATTCCACGGCGGGTGCGAGGGCGTAATACACCAGTAACTATCGGCTGGGTAAAATACAGAAACCTTGAGGGCTTGGCACAGGAGGAAACATGAACCACGCCAGCAACCATGTCCAGCACCCTCATTGTTTCAAATGCGGAGGCTGCGGGACCAGGATTGGCCGGAATTGGACGTGCCTGTATTGCCGCCGCTGGTGACCCGTCCCAGCCAGCTTGAACATCCCGGCGATGCCATCTTCCGCGCATCGCGTCCCCGAATAAAGACCGCCGCCGGCTGACCTCTGCGCCGGCCCGGCATTGCATCCGCATCACCGGTTGTCGCACCTCCGCGCCCCCTTCCTCCGGCCGTCTCCCATCTCCTCGGTCGAGGCCACCCCCAACTATCGAAAGTCTGAGCCTTCACATCCCTTTTGCGACGCAGGACCCGTTCCTCTCTCCGTGATTGAGGCGTCGACACCGAGCGGGAGGCCATGCGCCGCCCGATGTCGCGTCAACATTCCGTCTTTTACGCCCCCTCGTCGCCCTTCCATTGGGGGGAACGCTTCTGTACAAAGGCCTGCATCCCCTCGAGGCGGTCGGGAGAACTCGCCTGCCGGTCCACCCAGAAATAGGAGTTGTTCATGGCCGCCTCCAGAGGCAGATCAAGCCCGGTTGTCGCCGCTTGCTTGCTGCCACGGACCGCCATGGGTGCGCACTCCATTATCTCCCGGGCCCATCGTTCAGCCGTGGGCAGCAGGTCCGCGAGGGGTGCTACCTCGTTGGCCAGCCCCAGGCGGTAGGCGTCCTGGGCCGAAAGGCGCTTGCCGGTGAGCATCATTCCCATGGCCACTTTCATGGGAATCTGGCGGGGGAGACGGTGCATCCCTCCGGCGCCCGCATTCAGACCCACTCGCGGCTCGGGCAGGCCAAACTCGGCGTGCTCGGCAGCGATAATGATGTCGCACGCCAGGGCCAGCTCGAACCCGCCTCCCAGAGCAAAGCCGTTGACCGCGGCGATCACCGGTTTCCACAGCTTGAAACGCGGATTCGTGAACCCGCCAAAGCCTCCCAGAGGCGGCAATGGCGGCCGTTCCCCCGAGAGGGCCAATTCGGTCGAGAATTTCAGATCGTTACCTGCGCTAAACGCCTTTTCTCCTGTCCCCGTGAGTATGGCAACCCTGAGATCAGGATCGGAGTCGAAGTCCTCCCAAACCTGGAACAACTCCCGGTGGGCGAGCACGTGCAAGGCGTTCCGCACCTCCGGCCGGTTGATCGTCACCCAGGCGATCTGGTCTTGCTTCTCGTACTTGACGTATTGAAAATCCATCCCTCGCCTCCTTATGCAAGTCGCAGCCAGGTTGGGAGCAGTCCGGACGCGCGGTAGTTCCTCGATCCGCGTACGGCGGGCCGCCACTCCGCAAGAATTATACTTCGTCCCACCAGCAACTGGAACAGATCACGGGGTCGGCCGCAGCCCTGGCCAGCGGAGCGAAGGCTACGCCGAGTCGGCTGGGTGGGATCCCGGGAGCAAGGCGCTCTGCGCAAAGCGGTCCGTGGCCTACCGTGGTCCTCTGTAACGATGAACAATGCTGACACAGGTTGGGGAAGGGCGAAATCGCACCTGAAGACCGGGGAGATGACGGTTGACAAGCTTCCATCGGCAGCGGTACTCTCCTCTCGTTCCATCGGGTTGGGCCAGGGCCGGTGGAAATGGGAAATCCCGGTTCAAATCCCGACGATCCTCCAAATCTACCGATAGAAGAGAGGAGCCGCATGTACGCAGTACCTGACGTCGACGAAGTGGTGGCCGTAGCCAGGGAACTGGGGATCCACCTGGGTCCCGATGAGGCCGTCCTGTACCGGAAGTACCTGATGGAACTGATGGGACGGTTGGACGACTTCGCGCAGGCCCGGTTGGAGGAGTCCAAGCCTCCGATGGTCTCGGCCGCCCGCAAGCCCGGGTACCGGCCGAGTCCAGAAGAAGACCCGCTCAACGCGTGGATGTGGAAGTGCCGGATTGAGGGGGCGACCGAAGGTCTGCTTGCCGGCAAGACCGTTAGTTACAAGGACCACGTCGCCGTGGCAGGTATACCCATGAGCTTCGGCTGTTTCGCACTCGACGGCTTCATCCCCGACTTCGACGCAACTGTTGTCACCCGGGTGCTGAAAGAGGGGGGCACCATCATCGGCAAGAACGTCATGAACGGACTGAGTGGCGGCTTCG
>CAJWBT010000386.1 GCA_913020235.1 uncultured Chloroflexota bacterium | reverse complement strand
GGCAAGAAGGTGGCCCTCCAAGGGTTCGGAAAGGTGGCGATCTATACCGCACACCACTTGATGAAAGAGGACGCTCAAGTGGTGGTCACCGACATCTACGAAGGCGCCCTGGACCGGGCGCGAGGCCTGGGTCTCAAGGTTGTGGCGCCGGAGCAGATTTACGACGTGGATTGCGACATTTTCGCCCCCTGCGCCCTGGGCGGTGTGCTGAACGGCAAAACCATCCCCAGGCTCAAATGCCGGGTGGTGGCCGGAGGGGCCAATAACCAGCTCTTGGCGGAAGACGACGGGGAGGAACTGAGCCGGCGGGGGATCTTATACGCCCCGGACTACATCATCAACGCCGGAGGGATCATCAACGTCGCGATGGAAATCGGGACCGCCTACCACTCCGACCGAGCCCGGGAGAAGACCGAGCGCATCTACGAGACCATGGGCCGGGTCATCCGAATCTCCACAGAAGAGGAGGTCCCCACCGCTCGGGCTGCCGACCGGCTGGCCGAGGAGAGGCTGGACTCGGTGCGTGCCATCAAGAGGAAGTACCGGTCTCCCTAGCCGAGCCCACCCCGGCCATCTCCCGTCGGAGGCTGAGGACCAACGCGCCCCTTTCACCGCTGGTTCCGCCTGGTACCGAGACGAACAGAAGGAGCGGGCTGCGATCCTCTTGGCAACCAGCTCAAAGCCACGGAGCTGGCCGCGAGCTTGATCCTGCTAGTCTTGTGTCTCAGTCAACTTGATTTTCTTGAGGATGTCATTCTTGAATCTTGACCGTTGGGACGGAGGCAAGACCCTTGTCATTCCGAGCGAAGCGAGGAATCTCAATGTTGCGCGGAGATTCCTCGCTTCGCTCGGAATGACATTTATCAGCATCAAGTTGACTGATTTCCAGTGTCCTGCAAATGGCTTGATACACGGTCCGTCATCCCGGCCCTTCCGCGGAAGGGGGATCCAGCTAACCCGTCTCTGGATTCAGGCCCCGATGCAATCGGGGCCGATCGCGGCGAGGGAATGACGCACAATCTCGCCGATGTAATGCTAATTACAAGGCGGTGCACGAAGCTCAGACGCTTCAGCCTCCCCGTCCTCGGCGGGGCCATTGAGGCAAACTCTTAGCGGGGCCCGGGTAAAGGCGCTACCTGGCCTTCGAGGGGGCGTCGAAGCCGATGTCCCGGTGGGCGCTATCGCAGAAAGGCTTGTTCTTGGATTCGCCGCAGCGGCACAATGACACCCACTCTCCATCGGGTATGGTGTAGGAGTTGCCGTCCTGGTCCACCAATTCAAAGGGACCGTAGACGCGGTTTCCGGCATTGAGGCGGACTTCTATCTTGACCTCGGGCATGGTTCCTCCCGTCAGTATTTGCTTTGGGTTAGTGCCAGACTGTCACCGGGGCCGCTCCGGTAGGAGGCCGCCGGATAGCACCGCATTCTGTCATCACGCGGATGGCGTGTCAAGCCCAAACGCGGCCCATCGGAAGGCGGCTATTGGTGGGGGGAGGCTTCTTCCAATTCCACCCCGGATTCCGCCGGCGTTTCCCTGGGCCCTTCCCCTCTCACCAGGCAAATAATCGTTCCCACGGCCAGAAGGATTCCCATCATCAGGAACGCCCAGTGGAGGCCGGCCACGAAGGCCCCCGGGTGGAGGGAGACAGCATCCAGGCTGGGTGGAACCCCAAGCGAGCCCATGGTGACAACCACGATCGTGGTGGACAGAGCCACACTGGTAACGTTGGCCGAGTTCCGCACCAGCTGAGTCAACGCCGAGATCACGCCGTACCTGGACCGCTCCACCGCGCTCATGATGGAGCTATTGTTCGGCGAATTGAACAGGCCGGTGCCGGTGCTCATCAGCATCAGCATCACGACAACCAGTATTGCGGGCGAGGTCGGCGTCAGCCTGGTGGCCAGAATAAAAGAGGCGACCGCCGAGAGGGCCAGGCCGCCGGCGGTGAACCTCCGCCAGCCGTACCGGTCAGAAAGCCGGCCGGCCACCGGGCCGACGAACACCATGCAAAACGCTGCGGGAATCATGAACAATCCAACTTTCCATGGACTGTAATCCAGGACTTCCTGGAGGTATAAGGGCATCATGAAGCGCGCTGCCGCCGTGCCCAGGAAGGATATCCAGCCGACAATTACGCCAAGAGCCACCAGCTTGCGCCGGAACAACCGGAGTTCCAGCATGGGGGATTCGACCCGAAGCTCCCACCAAATGAACGCGGCCAGAAGGAGGACCGCCGCCGCCGCCCCAGCCACCACCGGCAAGGAGGTCCACCCGACCCGGTCCCCGTTGCCAACCACCAACAGGAAGGCCAGCAGGGCCACCCCCGAGAGCACCGCGCCGATCCAGTCGAAAGCCTGCCGGCCGCCAGCGTCGGATTCCTCGGAGGGACGCCCGCCCTTCAAGACCAGGAGTGCCACGGCGATGCCAATGAGCCCGATGGGGACGTTGATGAAAAATACCCAGCGCCAGTTCAGGACACTGACCAGGAGGCCGCCCAAGGCCGGTCCGGCCACGGCCCCCGTGCCCACAACGCTCAGATGGGAGCCCAATGCCTTGCCTCGCTCCGTCTCTGAAAACGTCGATATGACGATGGCCATGCTGTTGCCCTGAATCATGGCCGAACCGGCTCCCTGAAGGATCTTGGCGCCGATCAGCAAGCTCAAGTTGGGGGATGCGCCGGCTAGAGCGGAGGCCACGATGAAGATGGAAAAGCCGGCGATGTAGATCTGTTTCCGGCCGACCATGTCGCCCAACCGCCCCATGGGCAACAGCAAGACGCTGATTGCCAGGGCATAGCCCACGATTACCCACTGGACGGTGGGCAGGTCGGTGCCGAAGTGACTCCCTATGGTGGGAAGGGC
>CAJWBT010000385.1 GCA_913020235.1 uncultured Chloroflexota bacterium | reverse complement strand
GCGCCGCCAAGGCCCCGGGCCAGGCAGTTGATGGCTCCGGCGGAGCAGGTGTGGGAGTCGGAGCAGGCCAGGATCTTTCCCGGAAGGGCGAATCCCCGCTCGGCCACCACGACGTGGCCGATGCCGTGGGTGCCCTCAGGGAAAAAGTTCTTGATGCCGAACTTTTCGGCAAACTCCCGCATCCGTTTCAGGCCGTTGGCCGCCTCGGTGCTGGGGGCCGGCATGAAATGGTCGGGGATGATTACTATCTTATCCGGGTCGGCCACCCGGGTGGGCATGGGATGAAGCCCCTGAATGATGAAGCCGAGGTCCAGGTCCAGAATCACGTCCACATCGACGACCACGACGTCTCCGGGTCCGACCTCCCTCTGGCCTGAATGTTGCGCCAGTATCTTCTCGGCTATGGTCATGCCCATGTTGGGCCTCCTCGGTTGATGTCTTGCCCGAGCAGAGGTTCCTGGCGAGGGTCCAGGGGAACCCTCCTAACAACTTCCCCCTACCGGACGCTGGTGGAGCATCTCATTATCAGGCGCCGGTCCGACACCCGTCGCGCCTCGTGGAATCCGGCTCGACGAAATGCCTGGACGAAACCCATGAACCCCTCCGTGCCTGGCGGACGCCGGTCCTCACTTCGCTCCCACGGATAGCCTTCGACGATTCTCGCGCCATGCCGGCCCGCATAGTCCACCGCGGCGCGCAACAGGTGGGTCATCAACCCCTGGCCACGGTAGGGCCTGGCCATGAAGAAGCACACCACGGACCACACCGGCTGATTGTCTACCCGCTTAAGGGTCGGAGAGCGTTCGAGGGAAGAATAGCTCTCTCTCGGACCTACCGAGCACCATGCCACTGGCTCAACGCCCAAGTAGGCCAATAAACCAGGCGCCGGTCCTGAATCAACCATGGCCTTGAGCGCCTGCTTGTTCCTCGCCCTCTTGTTGGGTGCGTTCCTCGCGAACTCGGAGCGTGTGATCCGCCAAAACATACACCAGCAGCCGCTGAACGCGCCGCTATCCCCAAACAGACGAACCAGGTCTGGCCACCGGCCAGGGGTCAGCGGGTGACACTCGAGAGACGACCTCCAATCCGGGATTGCCGTCATGTCCGAACTCCTCGCGGCTGCGCGACGGATATCGCTGGCGAGCCATCTGCTAAATAGCTCCCGCCTCCTTCAATCGGGCCACTTCTCCGGAGCTGTAGCCCGCCAGGCCGGTCAGGACCTCCTGGGTATGCTCCCCCAGAACGGGCGCTCCCCTGGTGGGCCCTACCGGCGGCGTGGCGCTGAACTTCGCCGTCGCCCCCGGTAGCTTCATCGGTCCCCAGCGTGGGTCCTCGACTGAAACGATGTACCCGTTGGCCAGACACTGGGGATCATCGGCCAGGTCGTCGTAGGAGTATACCGGTGCGGCTGCGACGCCGCGGGCCTGGAACGCCTCCACCCACTGGTGGCGGGTGCGGGTGGCGAAGGCCTGGGCCAGCAGCTCTACCAACTCCTGGTCCCCCCGGCGGCCATGCCTGGCCTGCCACTGGGGATGGTCCTTCAGGTCCTCCCTGCCGATGACCTCGCAGAAACGGCCCCAGCTACCCTGAGCCATCAACGAAATAACGAACCATTTGCCTTCGGCGTCCTGGTGAAAGTCTCTGATGGGATCGTCGAGGATCATGCCATGGGGGACCGGCCAGTGGAACCCGTGGCGCAGCGCCGCGGTGATCCGCCACCTCTGGAGGGTAACCAGGTTGCCCAGACCCGAGGTTTCCACCTTCTGCCCCAACCCGGTGCGGCTTCGGGCGATGATGGCCGCAAGGATGGCGTGGGAGAAGATGATACCCCCCACCGAGTCTCCCACGTTCATCTGGACGGGCTCGGGGCGGGTTGCGTCTTTGCCGGCCTGCAGCCACATGATGCCGCTCATGGCCTGAAAGATGCTGTCCATGCCCTTCCAGTCCCGCAGGGGGCCCTCGGTGCCGAAAGAGGTGCAGCTTCCGTAGATCAGCCCTGGGTTCAGACGGGAGAGGTCCTCGTAGCTCAGGCCCAGCCGGTCCATCACTCCAACGGAATAGTTCTCGGTCACCACGTCAACTTTGGGGACCAGCCGGTAGATGACCTCCCTGCCCTCGGGGTGCTTGAGGTTGACGGTGATGCTCTGCTTCCCGCGGTTGTGGGCCTCGTTGCCGGATTCGTATCCGTCGGGGGCGCGCCGCGCGGACTCGGGGCGCGCCGCCTCGTCTCTCCCAGGAGACTCCACTTTGATGACCTCGGCGCCCAGGTCGGCCAGCATGACGGTGGCCACGGGCCCGAGGATCACCTGGGTGAAGTCAAGTACTCGGATTCCTTCCAGGGGCATGGACATGGTGTTGCATCCTCAGGGAGATTTGACGTCTCAGCTTGACGGCCGGTCAGTTGGAGGTCGAGGCCGTGCACGCCTCATCCTAAGCCGGGGCGCCGACGGGCGTCAACTTGCGGGCGCTGGCCCCGTTTCTTGGAGAACCTCTCCAGAAGGAACCATGCTCACTTGGTTTTCTTGAAGGGGTTTTGGGGTACAGTTTCTCCCTCTCTCGACCACTATACAGGCAAAGATTGGCTTGTAGGGCTTCCTTGGCTCGATGCTCACCAGCTGATTACCACTCACCGTTGCCTTTTTCAACAACTCCCTGACCAGTTCCTCCCGTTGCCGGTCATCGGAAACGGCGCAGACTAGGAGTGTTACGACCTCAATGGAAGCGGGGTTCCTGCCAGCTGTCAAGGGCGGAGTGAAAGTGTACCAGTGGGGTGTCGATGACATACGATTGGGTCAGTAGCTAACAGTTGAGGGAAAATGTCAGTCATGGAAGGACTGACGTTGACCCAAAGAGAACAAGCGAG
>CAJWBT010000384.1 GCA_913020235.1 uncultured Chloroflexota bacterium | reverse complement strand
AAGGGCATGGGCAACGGGTCCAGGTCCGAGTTCTCCCACGCATCCATGACCACGTTCTTGAATTGCCGAACGGGCTTCCCGGTGGAGGACCGGCTAGTCGGGAAGTCCTCGGAGGCTCCCCGGAGGATGTCCTCCTTGTGGAGGTCTGGAATCTGGCACTCCTCGGCTACCAGGAAAGCGGTGCCGACCCAAGCTCCCACGGCGCCCAGGGCCAGGGCGGCTGCGACTCCTCGACCGTCTCCGATGCCTCCCGCCCCGATTACCGGTATCGGCGCGACGACATCCACGACTTGGGGGATCAAGGGGAAATTCGCGACTCTGCCGGTATGGCCACCCGCCTCGTATCCCTGGGCCACGACGATGTCCACTCCGGCCTCCATCTGCCGCCGGGCATGGCGCACCGAGCCTGCCATGCCGAAGACGGAGATGCCTTGCTCGCGAGCCAGCGGGACCACCCAGGACGGGTCGCCCAGGGCCGCCGCGAACACCGGGACCTTCTCCTCCAGCACCACCTCCACCGCCTCCCGGACGTTCTTGCGGGTAACAAGCCTCTTCCTCTCCGTGTATTCGTCCGGAAGGTCGAACTCCCGCATCAAGCTCCGCACGAACGCCACGTGTTTGGGGTATTCACGTTGGAGCTGCTCACGGACGGCCGTGCGGGTGTCCGCTGTTTCGGCCAGGCTGACGGGCAGGAGCAAGTCCACCCCGAAGGGCTTGTCCGTCAGGGAACGGACCTCCTGAATCCAAGCACGGAGATCCTCGATGCTCAATCCCGAACCCCCAATGACCCCCAGGCCTCCGGCGTTGGAGACCGCCGCGACGAGTTTGGGCGGCGTGGATCTACCCCTCCCGCCCATGCCTGCCAAGCAGATGGGATACTCGATCCCAAGAAGGTCGCAGAGTGGGGTACGCAACGCCGGTCTTTCCATCTCTATGCCTCCCTGGCCAATGCCCCTCTGAAAGGTGGTTCCCGGATGCCAATCCGCCGGTTGGGCCGTGCAAGCCGCCTCCCGCTCAGACACCGAAGCTGGAAACTTGGTGCCGGGCGAGCCCGCGGAGTCTCCTGCCGGAATGCCCTATATCCAGGCGCCTGAACCCAACCAGAGCGCCATTCCCGACGGAGGGTATGGTAGTATCATTCACGAAAGCCGTCAATCGCTCCAGAATGGAGGCTTCGTGCGCCCCGGTGGCAAGGCCGCCAAGATCGGAGGCGCCACACCTGCGAGCTTTGTCGCAGCGGCCTTTTCGGCCCATCGGGTGGGCCCAGCCGGCTCTTCGTTCTTGTTGGGATGGAGCCATGGTGTTCCGCCTCCGGCGGATGGTGCATTGAACTCGGCGCGGTCATCCAGCACAGGGCTGGATGGTAGATTCCGGTACAGGAGGTTCTCATGAGCCCTTCGCCTGACGTGGTGGTGGTGGGAGGTGGTGTGGTGGGCGCCGCGGTAGCCTACTACCTTAGCCTGGAGGGAGCGCGAGTCCAGATTCTCGAGCGGCAGGCCCTGGGCAGCGGCTGCTCTTTCCACGGGACCGGGATGGTAATCTCCAACCTGAGGGAGACGCAGAGCAAGGGCCCCGCCTTCGCCATCAACCGCGCCAGCCGAAACCTTATCGGCGGCGTTTGTGGCCAGCTCGCCGAGGAGACGGGGACTGACACCCTGTACCAGGAGCGGCCCATGCTCCTGATGGCCACGAGCGAGTCGGAATTGGCGCAACGCAAAGCGGACATGCAGTGGGTCTCCCAGAGGGGGGTTCAGGTCCGCTGGCTCGAGAGAGATGAGGTCTTGGCTCTGGAGCCCCGCACCAGCCCGATGGTCCTGGGGGCGGTCTACGAAGAAGGGACGGCGCAGGTGGACGGATACCGCCTCACCCTTGCGTTTGCCGCCGCGGCGGAAAAGCGGGGCGCCACCGTCCGTCAGCGCGAGGTGGTGGGACTGGAGTGGGAAGGCAGCCGTGTAACCGGGGTAAGAACGCCCACCGAAACCGTTCCCTGCGACGCGGTGGTCCTGGCCATGGGTGCTTCGGCCGGCGCCGCTTCCGAATGGGTTGGATTTCCTGTCCCGGTCAGGCCCCTCAAGGGGCAGATCCTCAGGCTGCGTCTTCCCGGGAAACCCCTCGACTACTTCGTCAACCTCCTCGAACTGGGGACTATCGTTCCCAGGGGGGACGGCCTCACCAGCATCGGGACCTCATACGAGGAAACCGACGATCCCCAGCCCACCGAGGACTTCAAGCTTAGAGTCCTCTCCCGCGGGATGGAGGTCCTGCCCTGCCTTGACGAGGCTGAGGTGGTAGAGCATCTGGCGGGCTTCCGGCCCCTCTCCGCCGACATATGCCCCATTATCGGTCCAGTGCCTGGATGGGAAGGGTTGCACCTGGCTGCCGGCCATGGTCCCTGGGGAATTCAGCTGTCGCCCATCACCGGCAGGCTGATCGCGGACCTGGTGCTCCGAGGTGAGACCGCTGAACCCCTGGCCATGGAGCACTACTTGCCCGCGCGCTTCGAGGGATTCACTCCGGGACCGGACAGCTTCCGGCACCTGGGGTGGGATGACTAGTTGGTCCGATCGCCGGATTCCCGGCAAGAATGCGCTGAGCCGGAAGCCTCGGCGGCCGGGCCGGAATTGGTTTCAAAACTCTTGGTGAGCGGAGCACTTGGGAGACGAGGTTCAAGCTAGCAGAAGGAGAGATTCATGGGCGAGCTAGATGGAAAAGTGGTGATCGTTACCGGCGCGAGCCGGGGCATCGGCAAGGGCATTGCCAAGACTTGTGGGGCGGCAGGCGCCACGGTGGTGGTGGTGGCGCGCACGGAGCAGGAGGGCGGCAGGCTGCCCGGCACCATCCACCAGACGGTCCAGGATATCAAGG
>CAJWBT010000383.1 GCA_913020235.1 uncultured Chloroflexota bacterium | reverse complement strand
CCCCCATGGTGGCCTGGCCGCTAGGGCTTTTCGACTGCTGCGGGGTCAGCGACGGGGCCGCCGCGGCGATCATTACCACGCCGGAAATCGCCCGCACCTTCCGCGACGACTACGTGCTGGTAAAGGGATTGGGCTTGTCGGTGGGGGCCTATGGCATCATGCGCAACGACTGGGACTTCGTCCACTTCCCCGAGAGCGTCCGGGCCGCCCAGGCATCCTATCAAGAGGCCGGCATAACCAACCCCCGGGAGGAGTTGGACCTGGCCATGGTCCACGACTGCTTTACCATCACCGAGCTGATAATCTACGAGGACCTGGGATTCAGCCCCAGGGGCCGGGCCAGCGAAGACGTGGAAGCGGGCACCTTCACCCTGGAAGGGGACCTTCCGGTCAATACCGACGGCGGGCTCAAGTGTTTCGGGCACCCCATCGGCGCCAGCGGCATCCGCATGATCTACGAGGTCTACAAGCAGCTTCAGGGTAAGGCGGGAGCCCGCCAGCTCAAGAAAGCCGGCCTGGGCCTCACCCACAACCTGGGCGGCCGGCCCGGCTCTTTCACCTGCTCCGTGGCCATCTTCGGCGCCCGCGACTGATTCGAAGTACCGTCCAAAGCGGCCGGGCCTAGGGGATCACGGAGGCTAATCCTGAACCCCCTGGGCCCGCACCGTTGCCATAACCCGGGCCCAGGCTGGCCCGGGTGGCTTGACCGATTCTCCCAAGCAAGGACCTTATGGGTCAGTATGCCTTGACGGAAGAGCAGGAGCTTCTCCAGCAGACCGTGCGCCAGGTGGCGCGGGAGCGGGTGGCTTCTCGGGCGGCGGAGATTGACGCGCGGGCGGAATACCCCCAGGACATGTTTGACCTGCTTCGGGAGCTGGGATTCCTCGCCCTTCCCTTCGCTCCCGAATACGGCGGCACGGGCTCCGTGCTTTCGGGTTGCCTGGCCGTGGAGGAGTTGGGGCGGGTGTGCTACAACACCGCCTACCTGTTGGTGGTGCAGTGGGTCCCCTTCGGCGCCATCCTGGCTGCGGGGAACGAGGAGCAGCGCAGCCGCTTGCTGCCCGGCCTCGCCAGCGGAGAGTTGCGTGGATCAATCTCCGTAACCGAGCCTGGGGCCGGTTCCGACGTGGCCGGCATCCAGACCAGGGCGGAGCCGGACGGTGACGGCTACAGACTAAACGGCACAAAGATATTCGCCACCAACGCCAAGGTGGCCGACTTCGTGCTGGTGGCTGCCAAAACCGACCCGGAGGCCGGCGGGAGAGGAGTCAGTCTCCTTATCGTGGAGCGAGGGACGCCCGGCTTTACCGTCGTCCGAGACGAGCATAAATCGGGAGCACGGGGAGTTCCCTCCTCCGAGCTGCGATTCGAGGACGCCTTCGTCCCGGCCGGCAACATGCTGGGTACGAGGGACGGGGGCTTCAAGGTAGTGATGGAGGCCTTCAACCGGTCTCGCCCTATCATCGGCGCCCGCGGGGTTGGTCTTGCCCAAGGCGCCATGGACCTGGCCGTGGAGTACGCCCGGGAGCGCTCCGCCTTCGGCCGGAAGATCGGGGCCTTCCAGGGTCTGCGGTGGATGATCGCCGACATGGCCATCGAGATCGAGGCCGCCCGGCACCTGGTCTACCGGGCGGCGGCGGCCGTGGACGCGGGGCAGGTGGGTAAAGAGGTGGCCTCCCTGGCGGCCATGGCCAAGTGCTTCGCCACCGACGTAGCCATGAAGGTTGCGGTGGATGCCGTCCAGGTATTCGGCTCGGCCGGCATCTCTACTGAAACGCCCATCGGACGTTACATGCGGGACGCCAAGGTGCTGCAGATAGTGGAGGGCACGAACCAGATTCAACGCAACATCGTGGCGGATGCGGTCATGGGACGCCCGTAGCCAGAATGGCGTGACCCCGGAAGGAACCGCCCGGCGGGAGGACTTGGCCCAAACCGGCTTCCGCAAAATGCGGGGCGTTTGAGCCACCCAAGAGCGTCGAAAGGAGAACCCATGGAGAGTTGGTACTACGAAGATTACGAGCCGGGCAAGGGCTTCCGGACCCTGGCCCGCACCGTCACCGAGACCGACGTGGTGAACTTCATCGCCTTGTCCGGCGTCAACGAGCCCCTCTTCGTTGACCAGGAGTACCTGCGCCGGGAGACGGAATTTACGGGGAGGCTGGTGCCGGGATTGCTAACTTTCTCCATAGGCGAGGGGCTATTCGTCCAGACCGGGGTGCTCCAGGGACGGGCAATCGCCTTCTTGGGCATGGACGAACTGCGGTTCATCAGGCCGGTCTACGTGGGCGACACCATCTACGTTCGGGTGGAGACGAAAGAGAAGCGGCACACCCGGCGCGAGGATCGGGGAATCGTGGTCGCGCGGCAGGTCATTTGCAATCAGCGGGACGAGGAGGTCATATCCTGTACCTTGACCCGCATGGTACGGCGCAGGCCCGCCGGGGAATAGCAATCCGGGGAGGCGCCCTCACTATGGTCCCGGGAACGGGAGAGCGCGAGTTCACACCGCCGCTGGCCAGCTGTATTCCCAATGAATTTAGCACCAAACCGCCACGGGCCGCGAGCCCGACTTGGGAGGTATGATGGACGCCAGAGACCTGCTGCGCCAGCAATTTCGGGAGTGCAATGAGTGGCTTGCGGCCACCATGCAGGGAGTGACATCCGAGCAGGCACACTGGAAGCCTCCGGGATCAGCCAATCCTCTGGGCGCAACCTACGCCCACGCGCTGCTTTCCCAGGACATCGTCGGCAACGTCGCGATCAACGGAGGCGCCCCCCTGGTCGCAACCACCTGGGCCGGGAAGGTGGGGATCA
The DNA here is from genome assembly GCA_913020235.1 of uncultured Chloroflexota bacterium. The sequence continues at coordinate 51 of CAJWBT010000383.1, read as the reverse complement.
GCGAGCCACCGCCCACCGAGGACGTAGCCGCCTGGGGCCAGTGGGCCCGGA
>CAJWBT010000382.1 GCA_913020235.1 uncultured Chloroflexota bacterium | reverse complement strand
TACGACGACCGGCCCGACCAGGCCGCCGGGGTGAAGCTGAACGACGCCGACCTTATGGGTCTGCCGGTGCGTCTGGTGGTCAGTCCACGCAACCTGCGCCAAGGGGTGGTGGAGCTAAAAGGGCGCCAGGAGACCGAGGCCGATACGGTGGCGGCGGAACAGGTGGTGGCCACCGTTCGTCAGCGGCTGAACTCTTCTTGACCCCTCCAGGCCAAGCGGGCAGGTGAGCACTGGGCCCCGGCTACGCCTCGGCCGTCGCTTCGATTTCAATCATAAACTCGGGGGACGCCAGCCGGGTCACACCCAGGAGCGTGCTGGCGGGCCGGCAGTCGGCTGCGGCCAGGCGGCGGCCCGAGGCGCGGGCAGATGCGAAGAAGAGGTCAACGTCGGTTGTGTAGTAGTTCAGGCGCACCACGTCCGACAGGCTGAACCCGGCCTCACGCAGCACCGTTTCCAGATTGTCGATCGCCTGATTGATCTGGCCGGCCATATCCCCCACGTGTAACGGCTTTCCGTCAGCGTCGGTGGAAGTCTGACCGGCGCAGATGAGGCGGCGCTGAACACCGCTTACTTCGTTGGCTTGGACGTAGCCAAATCTGTCCTGCCACGTCCATGGATTGATAATCCTGCGCTCCATCTGCGTCTCCTCCAGTGGGTCGGTTTCCCCGCCAATCAACCAATCGATGCTCGCGCCTGTCCCGCTGGGTGAGGGGAAGACAGACCATCAGCGCCTGTTGGCATCGGGGAACAGGGTTCCCCCAGTATCCCATGCGGCGACGGGCAAGGCCAGGGCAACGGGACTGGTCCGCAGCTATCTCCGAGACAGGTGGTAGTGGCCGACGGCAATGGCCTCCCACTCGTGGGCGGTCTTGGCCTGGCCGATCAGCCCCATGCTCACCATGACCTCGTAAGCCAGCTGGTCTTTGGAGGCGTTGGGGTGCCCGGCGATGGCCGCTCGCACTTCCTGGGTGGTGTAGGGGTAGAGGCGGAGCAGGTGGCCCTTGGACCATTGGAGCAGGGCGGCATCCAGGAGTTCCAGGGCGGGAACCGGCCAGTGGATGCCCGAGGGCTGGCTGTGGGCCACCGCTCTGGGGCGCCAATCCTCGACCAGACGGTCCAGAGCCTCGACCAACCGTGACACGCGGGCTGGGGCGTCCAGGCCGCGCCGGCCCGGCGAGCCAATTGTCCCGGTGGCCACCGGCAGGCCGTCGCGGAAGATGGCCCACCCGGTCTCTCGCACCCCGGCGTCCAGGGCGAGCAACGCGGCTGCCTGGTCCGGGGTGGTCACGTTTGCATTGCCAGGAAATCAGAGGCCGCTGTTTGCCGGATGCCTGACGCCGGAGCGGGGCGGAGCGAGTCAGGAACCGCGGAGGAAGCCCCGCGCCCGGCAAGCGGCCTTATGGCGACGCGGGTTGCCGCCTTGGTCTCTTCGTTTTGGAGGTCCGGCTGTCCGGGCGGCCAAGATGGTAGGGCGGCCGGCCGGTACAGTCCCGTGTAGTAGTAGGTGCCACACTGCAGGCAGAGCCAGTCGCCGTCGTCCAGCACCAGGTCTCCCTGGCATTTCACGCAGGCTTTGAGACGAAACGAGATCATGCTCACCTCTTGACGGAGGGCTGGTCCGGTTGGTCTGTCCGCCAGACATCCGAGGCCATGTCGTTACCAGATGCCGAGCGCGGCGACCCCAGAGGGGAGTAGAGCGGGAATATTTCATCGGCGAAGCCACGCCCTGCGCCGATTCGCAACGGTTACTTTGCTCTGTGGCAACCGTAGAAAGCGACGATTGAGACCGTCCACCCGGACCCGTCTCGGCCACCCCGGGTGGCCCGGGTTGATGCATACAACAATATCAGAACAAACGTTCTACTTCAAGCGCTGGCTGTCAGCCTCCGCAGCAAACCAGCGTGCTTGGGAGGTCTCTTTCCGCTAGGACCGGGAGTCCCGAGTTTACCGGCGGCTGAGCGCCTTGACCCGCTCAGCTACGATTCCTATAATGGCGTGGCGGAACACGGCGATGCTTTGGCGCAGGAGTGACCGGCGATGAGGGTGGACCACGGTGGTCGGCAGTACAGCCCAGTCATTTGATGAGTTGACGCAGGCTGCGGTCTCCGAACTGGAGGGCATAGATAGCCTGGAATCGCTTGAGACGTGGCGGGTGGCCTACCTGGGCCGCCGGGGCCGGTTGACTCTATTGCTGCGAGGCCTGGCCGAATTGGACCTGGAGCAGCGGCGTGCCGCCGGCGCTCTGGGCAATCAGGCCAAGCGCCTCCTTGAGGAACGGCTGGAGCAGCGGTCCAGCGAGATCAGCGAAGCCCGGCTGGCCCGCTCCGCTTCGGAAGAGAGGCTCGACGTTACCCTGCCAGGCCGCCCCGTAACCACTGGGCGGCTGCATCCCACGACGCAAATCATCCGGGAGATCTGCGGCGCTTTTATCGCCATGGGCTTCTCCGTGGTTGAAGGCCCGGAGGTGGAGTGGGACCACTACAACTTCGAGATGCTCAACATCCCTCTGGGACATCCGGCGCGAGACATGTGGAGCACGCTGTGGATCGACTACAGCAATGGCGCCGGGGAGCACCCCATGCTGCTCCGCACTCATACCTCGCCCGTGCAGGCCCGGGTAATGGAGAGCAGCCGGCCCCCCATCCGAGTGGTCGTGCCGGGGAAGTGCTACCGGTACGAAGCCACCGATGCCACCCACGAATGGCATTTTTACCAGGTGGAGGGTCTGGCGGTGGATGAGGGCATCACCTTTGCCGACCTGAAGGGCACGCTGTACGAGTTCGCCCGCCGCCTGTTCGGCGAGGAGCGCAAAGTGCGTTTCCGCTGCGACTATTTCCCCTTCGTCGAGCCCGGGGTGGATATGTCCATCGA
>CAJWBT010000381.1 GCA_913020235.1 uncultured Chloroflexota bacterium | reverse complement strand
CTCTAGTGTTACCTATGTCCCCGGTCTATATGTAACCTATGTTCCCGGTTGCACAGGGTGAGGGCGCGTGAGAGGCTCACCCGGCTTGCGGAACCAGCGTCTCCCGGGATGATCAAGAGACGGGGTCCGACAGCCAACGGGCCCTCACCCAGCCCAGGCTGCGCCAGGGCATCCCTCTCCCAATGGGAGAGGGAAAGAGGGTGAGGGCGCGTGACCGGCGGCGGCTTGCGAATATTGCAGGCCCTGCGCCCGGAGGAACCCCTTCAATCTATGACGCATTCCAGCAGAACTTATGGGTTACCTTCATCGGATGGCCGTAGTACAATACGCTCGCCAGCGGGTCCAGCGGCTCTTCTGACGGGTGGAGCAGAGGCTGCTGACCGGACGCAGCGGAGAGCCGGGTGCGGCGCCGGGGCCTGGCGATCATGGTAGAACGCCTGGAGTGAACATGTCAGTCGAAGTCAGAGAGCTGTTGGCCAATCCGGAAACTATTCCGTTCTCCCGCTTGAAGTACCTTGCCCGAAACCCCGAAGAGGATGTTGTCAAATTTTTCAACGAGCTGTTCAACTTGGCGGCAGTGGCCAAAGATGAAGGCGACTGGTCCCCGGTGGAGCAGTTCCTGGACCGGTGGGAAGACCTCCTGGTCCTGCGTCTCGAACCCCCTATCCGTTACAAGAAAGCCCCCTGGGCCCCTTTCACCAAGCCGCTTTCCGAGGCCCGGATCGCCGTCCTGAGCACCGGCGGCATCCACGTTGAGGGCCAGCCCCCTTTCGACGTCACCGGCGACTGGAGTTTCCGGGAGATTCCCCTGGATACCCCCGCCGACCGTTTCAGGGTGGCCCACACCCATTACGACACCACCGGTGTCGCGGAAGACGTTGACGCCGTGCTGGCGATCCATCGCCTGCTGGAGCTTGAAGCCGAGGGCGTGATCGGCGAAGCCCAGAGCCCTGCCTACAGTTTCATGGGGTACATCCCCGACCCTTCCGGCCTCATCGAGGCTACCGCCCCGGAGGTTGGCGAGCGGCTGAAAGAGGCCAAAGTGGACGGGGCCGTGATCGGCACCACTTGACCCCGGTGTCATCAGTCCGGTGGACTGATCGCTCGGGCCATTGAGGCGGCCGGTGTGCCCACCGTGGTGGTGATGGTGGACCGCCGCAAAGCGGCAACCATGGCCGTTCCCCGGAGCCTGGTGCTCCGCTTCCCCTTCGGGCGGCCCTTTGGCGCGCCGGGAAGCCCGGATCAGCAACGGGTGGTCCTCGAGGACGTCCTGGCACTTCTCAGCTCGGCCCAAAAGCCGGGGGAGATACAGACCAGGCCCTACCGCTGGCGGCGGGAGGACTACGGGCGGATCCTGGCGGAGCGGCGGGCGGCCCAGTCCCCGGGGGGCTAGGCGCCAGGCGGCTTGACCGCTGGAAGAGGGGCGGGAGCAGGCTAGCTGGAGGAAGGTCAATGATTGACCTGTTGATTAAGAACGGGCTGATAGTCGACGGCACGGGCAGTCCCGGCTTCTACGGCGCGGCCGCTGTTACCGGGGACACGGTGCATATCTGGCGGGGCGACGTATCCGGCCTGGAATCCGCCCGGTCTATCGACGCCACCGGCAAGGTGGTCTGCCCCGGCTTTATCGATATCCACGCCCACTCCGCGCTGGTGATCTTGAAGGAGCCGCGGCACGAGCCGAAGGTGCGGCAGGGGATTACCACCGAGTTGATCGGGGTCGACGGAAACTCCTACGCCCCCTTCCGCAACCATGACGACCTCCTCCGGTTCGCCGAGCTGAACTCCGGGCTGGAGGGCAGCCCCCCTCTGCCCGGCGTGTGGTCCAGCGTCGCCGAGTACCTGGACCTGTTCGACCGTAAGGTCGCGGTCAACATCGCCTACATCATCGGCAACTCCGCCATTCGCATCTGCGCCATGGGTTGGGAGGACCGGCCGGCCTCTCCTGCCGACATCCGGAGCATGCGGGCGATCTTGCGGGAGGGAATGGAGGAGGGGGCCTTCGGCATCTCCACCGGGCTGGACTACCCTCCCGGCAGCTATGCCGATACCGAGGAGCTGGTAGAACTGAGCGAGGAGGCGGCCCAGCTGGGCGGCATCTACCATACCCACGTCCGGAACACCCTGGGAGACCGGTTCCTTGACCCGCTGAAAGAAGCGGTCGAGATCGGACGGCGCTCCGGCATACCCTCTCACATCACCCACCTGTACCAGCGGATCACCCACCCCGGAGGGGCCAGGCGGATGCTCCAGGTGGTGGAGGATGCCCAGGAAGAGGGGTTGGACGTGACTTTCGACACCTATCCCTACCTCCTGAGCAGCACCCGGGCACTCATCGTCTTGCCTCTTTGGTGCCAAGAGGGCGGCCCCCAGCGGGTGAGGGAAGTCTTGGGCTCGGGAGAGGGCCGGGAAAGGCTACGCGCCGAGATGCGGCCCCGGGGCAACTCCTGGCATGACATGTGGTTGACCTACTTCACCCAGCCTCACAACCGGCAGTACGAGGGCCGGTCGCTGGGGGAGATCGCCGAGATGACGGGCAAGCACCCCGTGGACGCCCTTTGCGACCTGCTTCTGGAGGAGGGTCTCCAGGTATCTTACGTGACGCCCGGGGCCAACGGTCCCACCCTACCCGAGTTCGTAACGCACCCGCTGTCCATGGTGGGCACCGACGGGGTGCTCTTGGGTGACTACCCCAGCCCCCGGACCTATGGCACCTTCCCGGCGATCCTCTCCGAGTACGTCCGGGAGGAACGGCTGATGACTCTGCCCTTCGCCATCCGAAAGATGACCTCTTTCCCCGCCCAAAGGCTGGGGCTGCCCGACCGGGGGATTCTGCGCGACGGCTTCAAGGCGGACCTGGTGGTCTTCGACCCCGGC
>CAJWBT010000380.1 GCA_913020235.1 uncultured Chloroflexota bacterium | reverse complement strand
GTCATCGCCCGCGACTTCGACACCGGCTCCTACCGGCAGAATGGCGAAGGCTACGCGCTAACCACCGACGCCATGAGATGGTACTGGGACCTCTACCTGCGGGATGACGCCGACGCGTCCGACCCGCACGCCGCGCCACTCCTGGCCAAAGACCTGAGCGGCCTCCCTCCGGCGCTGGTCATCACGGCGGAGTTCGACCCGCTTCGTGACGAAGGAGAGGCCTACGCCCAACGCCTCCAGGCGGCGGGGGTCGATGTCACGCAACGCCGCTACGATGGAATGATCCACGGCTTCTTCGGGATGACCGCCTTTATCGACCGGGGGAGAATCGCCGTGGCCGATGCTTCGGCGGCGCTCAAGGCGGCTTTCTCGGCAAAGGCGCGGGCCGCGACCCGGTAATTGGCGCCAAGATCTCCTTGGCTGTTGGTCCTGCCTTGCCTCGACTCGGGCCCGACGTTGCGGAGCCTCCGGCGCCGGGGCTAGCTAACCGCCGTCGAGGGGCTTTGTCTCAAAACCGTCATTCCGAGAAGCGAAGCGACGAGGAATCTGGTGCGGGATCCCTCGATGGCAGCCTGGACCCACTTCCCCAGACCCCTCGCTTCACTCGGGGTGACATATTCCAAGGGACTTTTCAGGCAAGACCGCCGTCGAGAGGAAGAGAGAGTACAGGGTGAAATACTCCGGCCGGCCTTTGAAGCGCTTCGAAGACCCCAGGCTGTTGCGCGGCTTGGGTTCCTTCGTGGACGACATCAAGCTGCCCGGCATGGTTCATGCGTACGTAGTTCGTAGCCCCTACGCCCACGCCCAGATACTGTCGGTGGACGCCTCGGCGGCCGGCAGCCGGCCCGGGGTGATCGCGGTGCTTACCGGCGACGACCTGGCCGGGGCCGTCGGGGACTTGGTCCCCCGGCCAATGCCCCAACTGGCGGGGGTAAACATGCCGGGGCACCCTGCCCTGGCCAGGGACAAGGTGTACTACGTTGGCCAGCCGGTGGCTGTGGTGGTGGCCGAAGACCCCTACCTCGCGAGAGACGCCGTGGACGCGGTGCGGGTTTCCTACCGGCCCCTCCCTCCCATCATGGACCCCGCCGCTGCGGCCGGCGAAGACTCCACTCCCATCCATCGGGACCTGGGCAGCAACGTGGTGATGCGCTTCCAAACCGGCCGCGGCGACATGGCGGCTTCCTTCGCCCGGGCCGACCGAATCGTCCGAGGAAGATACGACGTGCCCCGGCTATCGGCGGCGCCGATGGAAGGCCGGGGCCTGGTGGCCTGGTACCAGCCCGGGGAGGGCCTGCTGACCCTTTGGGCCTCTACCCAGGTGCCCTACAAGGTCAAGACCCACCTGGAACGATTGCTCTTCCCGCCGCCGGTTCACATCCGGGTTATCGCCCCCGATGTGGGCGGCGGTTTTGGCCAGAAGGTGGAGGTCTGGCCGGAAGACCTCGCCTTGAGCTACCTGGCCATTCAGCTGGAACGGCCCATCAAGTGGGTCGAAGAGCGGTGGGAAAACATGCTCGCTTACCATGCCAGGGGCCACACGGCAGAGGTGGAAGCCGCGGTCAAGAGCGACGGGTCCATCCTGGCCATGCGGTTTCGGATGATAGCGGACCTCGGCGCTTACCTCCTCGACGCCAGCCCGGGGCCGCCGGTGAACGCCGCCCAGCGATGCGCCGGGCCCTACGCCATCCCGGACATGGACGTGGAGGTCTTGAGCGTCATCACCAACCGGCCTCCGACGGGTCCCTACCGCGGCGCCGGAGCGCCGGAGGGCGCCTTCTTCATGGAGCGGACCATCGACCTCATTGCGATGGAGCTGGGCCTGGACCCGGTAGAAGTGCGGCGCCGGAACCTCATCCCGCCCGACGCCTTCCCCTACACCACTGCCACCGGCATCACCTACGACTCGGGGGACTTCATGCCTCCGCTGGAGAAAGCCCTCGAGTTGGCCGGATATGCCGGTTTCCGCCAGTCCGGGCAGGAAAGGGGGCCGGACGAGCCCTTGCTGGGAATCGGCGTGGCCACGGTGCTGAAGGCGGCAGGGGGCAGGGGCCCGATGATGGAGAGTATCGCCCGGATCAGGGTGGAGCCCACCGGACAGGTGAAGGTGTACACGGAGGTCTCCCCCCACGGTCAGGGCACCGCGACGACCTTCGCCCAGATAGCCGCCGATGAGCTCGGGATCAGCATCGAGAACATCCAGGTGCTCCACGGCGACACCGACACACTGCCCTTCGGGCAAGGTACCTTCGCCAGCCGCGCCCTGGCCGTCGGCGGCTCGGCCATGTACGTGGGCTTGCAGCAGGTTCGGGAGAAGATGGCCGTCATCGCGGCCCACATCCTGGAATGCCCCGTGGAAAATATCGCCTTCCGGGAGGGGAAGGTTTTCAACCAGGTGGACCCGGAGCAGGCGATGGCCTTCTCCGATCTGGCCTCGGCGGCCCGGCAACCGCACCTGCTGCCCCCCGGCGTCGAGGCCGGTCTGGAGCTTGAGGCCGAATTCGGCTTGCCCGGCAACCCCTACGGTTTCGGCGCCCATATCGCGGTGGTCGAAATCGACCGGGACACGGGAGAGGTACGGGTCCTGCGTTACGTGGCGGTCCAGGACAGCGGCCCGGTGATCAACCCAACGCTGATCGAAGGCCAGGTGCATGGCGGCCTGGCCCAGGGGCTGGGACAGGCCCTGACCGAGGTGGTGGACTACAGCCCGGAGGGCCAGCCCCTCAACGCCAGCTTCCTGGACTATGGAGTGCCCCTGGCCCGGGACATGCCGGAGGTTAGGCTGGGGTTTACGGCGACGGCATCGCCTACCAACCCCCTGGGCGTAAGGGGGGTGGGGGAGCTGCCGGCGGTTGCCGCGCCGGCGGCGGTGACGAACG
>CAJWBT010000379.1 GCA_913020235.1 uncultured Chloroflexota bacterium | reverse complement strand
CCGGCGGCCACGTATACCAGATCCTCAACCGGCGCCGCCATCCCGCCGACACCTTTGTGGACCCGGAGACGGGTGTCCAGGACCACCCCCACCGGGGGCACTGGGAGGAGTTCATGGCCAGGGCGGTGGGAATGCCGGGCGTCTACGACATCGGTCCCCACCGGTTATCCTGGCTCTGCCGCTACGTCACCGACTGGATGGGCGACAATGCCTTCCTGGTGCGCATCTCCGGCTTCTTGCGCCGCCCCAACATCGTCGGCGACGTTACCAGATTGCGGGGACGGATCGTGCGCAAGTGGGCGGAGGGTGACTACCACCTGGTGCAGTGCGACATATCGGCGGTGAACCAGCGGGGCGAAAACATAATGCCGGGGAGCGCCGTGGTCTCTTTGCCGTCGGTGCATGGCCCGGCAGACCAGCCCATCATCCCTCCTCCGGCGGAGAAGGGGTAGCCTTCCCGTGCCCGGACCCGGCAATCCCGCCGAAGGACTCGACCCCGCGTCTTTGGAAGCGGCGCGGGCCCTGATCGGCGTCCCTCTGCGCCGCCCGCTGCACAACCGGATGGCAAGCCATTCAGCCATCAACCGTTGGGCCAAGAGCATCGGCGACCGCAACCCCCTCTGGCTGGACCACGGCTACGCCGGGAGCGCCGGCCAGGCCGGGGAGGTTGCGCCTCCGTGCTGGCTGTACAGCGTGGACGATACCTGCATCGCCCCCAAGCTCCCCGGCCTTCACGTAATCTATGGTGGCGCCCGATGGGAGTTCTACCGGTGGGTGCGCCTGGGGGATGGAGTTCTGGCCGAATCGCGCCTGGTCGATGTCCAAGAGAAGTCGGGACGCTTCTGCGGGCCGATGGTCCTCCAGACCGGGGAAACGGTGTTCACCGACGACACGGGTGGGGCCGTGGCCAGGGCCACCTCATGGGTCTTGCGCACCCCCCGGGCCTTGGCGGTAGACGCGGGGAAGTACCGGGATTGGCGTAAACAGCCCCTTACCGCATCGGAGGCACTGGCCATCGAGGACGCCTACGACGCCGAACAGATACGGGGCAGCCAACCGCGCTACTGGGAAAGCGTGAAGGAGTCGGAACCGATTGCCGCCATCGTCCGGGGGCCGCTGACCTCCGAGGAGATGATCCAATTCATCAGCGCCACCCGTCCTAGCCTCGGCTTCAAGGCGTTCCTGCGCTACCGGCAGCGCCACCCCGGCTTCGCCTTCCTTGACCCGGACACCGGCTCATGGGAAAGCTGGGAGGCCTCCATGCTGCGGGATGACGTGGCCGCCATGTTCGGGTTTCCCTTCGCCCATGACTCGGGCATCGACCGGATATCCTGGGTGGGCAATCTGCTGACCAACTGGATGGGAGACTCAGGCTTCCTCAAGTCTCTGAGCGTCACCTTGACCCTGCCCAACGTGTATGGCGACGTCACCTGGTGCCAAGGACGGGTGATCCGGGTCTACCGGGAAGAGGGGCGGCACCTGGCCGACGTGGCGCTCTGGTGCGACAACCAGCGGGGCCAGCAGACGGCCCACGGTCAGGCCACGGTTGCCCTGCCGTCCCAGGCGGCGGGCTAGGGGGCGGGGTGTTCCACGGGGGTCGCCGGGAGAAGCAAGTCCGCCTGACGCTGTTCGACAACGAACCGATGGCCCGGCTGGCCGAGCAACGGCTGCGGCAAGCGGGCATCCGATGCGTCATCCGCTCCTTGCGGGGTGGGCCCGGCCTGTGGGGCTCGGCCTACAACCTCCCCCACGATCTGTGCGTTTTCGAGTCCGACCAGATGCGTGCCAGGGAGGTCCTGGACCTGGCACCCCGGGAGCTGCAGGAGCGGGAACGGCTCGGTGCGGCGCCGGGGTCCAGATCGACTCTCTGGTTGGTGGTCGCGGGCATCATCATCGCCGTGTTGGTGCTGGGCATCGTGGTTCCCGTGATCGCCGGCTCTGGCGGATAGCTGGCTAGCCACGCCAAAAACCTTCGACCTGTATGGCGCCCGGCCCAACGGGCCTCTCGGGCCGTCTCGCTTGATAGTCTGGGCCACGGCCAACGTCGACGCCTACGTCTGGCCTGCTGAATGGATTGCTGAAACTTCGTGGCCGCTCTCAATGGCTGGCCTCACCTCCCAAGAACCCGTCATGAAAGCGCGGCACTTTGTGCTCTCTCCGGAGAGGCCCCACAAGATCACGCCATTGCCGGGCAGTGGCAACCGGCCGCATAATGGGCTATTATTCAGCCATCTCAAGCGGTCAGCTGTCAGCGGCTATTTTCCCCTCCGAACCCTGATAGCTGAAGGCTGATAGCTGATAGCTGACCGCTTATGCGACGGAGGAGTCTTAATGAAGACAACCACCAAACTTCGGCAAATGCTGGCTTCGGGCCAGATGATAACCGCCCCATTTGTTTTGAACGCCTTGCACGCCAAAATCGCGGAGGCGGTGGGCTTTGAGGCGGTGTACATGACCGGCGCCGGCACGGCCGCCGAGCGGGGCTTTCCCGACGTGGGCCTGCTGACCATGACCGAGATGGTGACCAACGCCAAGTACATCGCCAACGCGGTGAGCATCCCCGTGGTTTCCGACGCCGACACCGGCTACGGGAATCCGTTGAACGTCCGACGCACGGTGCGGGAGTACGAGTCCGCCGGGGTCGCCGGCATCCACATAGAGGACCAGGTATTCCCCAAGAAGTGCGGGTTCTTCGAGGGCAAGCAGGTCATTCCGGCGGAGGAAGCGGTCCAGAAGATTCGCGCCGCCCTGGACGCCCGCACCGACCCCGACTTCGTCATTATCGCCCGCTGCGACGCCTACGCCGTCACCGGTTGGGAAGATACGGTCCGGAGGTGCCGCGCCTACATCGACGCCGGCGCCGACATGGTGTTCGTCGACGGCG
>CAJWBT010000378.1 GCA_913020235.1 uncultured Chloroflexota bacterium | reverse complement strand
GCCGAATCGGCGTCAACGGGGGCGTCGGCCACGCCATCGAGTATACCGGCGAGGCCCTCCGCTCCCTCTCCATGGACGGCCGGATGACGGTATGCAACATGACCATCGAGGCGGGCGCTCGAACGGGTATGGTCGCACCCGACGAGACCACCTTCGAATATCTGCGGGGCCGCCGCTTCGCACCCCAGGGCGACGCATTCGAGGCCGCCGTTGGGCGGTGGCGGGCCCTGCCTACCGACCCGGGGGCCGCCTACGACCGGGTGGTGGAGATCGAAGCGTCTAGCCTGGAGCCCAACGTCACCTGGGGAATCAACCCGGGCATGGTTTTACCAGTGACCGGCCGGGTGCCCGACCCGGCCTCTTTCTCCGACCCCAACGAGCGGGAGGTCGCCGAACGAGCCCTGCGGTACATGGACCTGGAGCCGGACACCCCGATTCAGGACATCAAGATCGACCGGGTATTCATCGGCGCCTGCACCAACTCCCGGTTGGAAGACCTGCGCGCCGCCGCCCAAGTGGTTAAGGGCCGCAAGGTGCACGACGACGTCTACGCCATGGTGGTGCCCGGGTCTGCGCTGATCAAGAAGCAGGCTGAGGAGGAGGGATTGGACCGAATCTTCAAGGACGCTGGCTTCGACTGGCGCGTGGCGGGGTGCTCTATGTGCCTCGGGATGAACCCGGACATTCTGGAGCCGGGGCAGCGCTGCGCCGCCACCTCCAACCGGAACTTCGAGAACCGCCAGGGCAAGGGCGGTCGCACCCACCTGGTGAGCCCGGCTATGGCGGCGGCGGCGGGCATCGCCGGCCACTTCGTGGACATCAGGGAGTGGTAAGCGTAAAAGGCAGACGGCACTCCCTCCGTTCGTGGTGAGCTTGTCGAACCATGGACGTGCTGAAACCGTACGGCGCTAAACCTGTCTAAGGGTGCCCGTGAAAAACAGGGAGTCGTGAGTTTTTACGTTTACATTCTTCGTTGCTCTGACGGATCATATTATGTGGGCCACACTGATGACCTTGAGTCCCGGGTAGGGGCACACCAAACGGGGCAAATCGCGGGATACACTGCCAAGCGTACGCCGCTAACGTTGGAGTTCGCTGAGGAATTCCCAACGAGGATAGACGCTCTGGAGCGAGAACGGCAAATCAAAGGTTGGACGAGACGGAAAAAGGAAGCGCTGATCCGGAGAGACTGGGACCTGCTCAAACAGCTGGCAAAGCCGCATGGTTCGACAAGCTCACCACGAACGGGCTAGAATCCGTTGGTCACCACGAACGGGGTTAGAGCCGATGGCCTGGTAGCTCAGGTGGGGCCTGGCCATCCTGGGGCTGCCTCCCGTTCGTCCTGATCTTGTCGAAGGACGCGGCGGGCATCGCCGGCCACTTCGTGGACATCAGGGAGTGGTAGGAGGAGTCAGACATGGAACCCTTTGTCAAGCTTAACGGAATCGCGGCGCCCCTGGACCGGGTGAATGTGGACACGGACCAGATCATCCCTGCCGTGTACCTGAAAAGCATCCTGCGCACCGGTTTCGGTGATGCCCTTTTCACCCCGTGGCGCTACAAAGCCGACGGCAGTCCCGACCCGGACTTCGTGCTGAACGTCCCCGCGTACCGGGACGCCTCCATCCTGGTTGGGGGGAGAAATTTTGGCTGTGGCTCCTCCCGGGAGCACGCGCCCTGGGCGCTCCACGACTACGGTATCCGCTGCATCATCGCCCCCAGCTTCGCCGATATCTTCTACAACAACTGCTTCCAGAACGGCCTGCTGCCGGTGCGGCTGCCCGAAGAGACGGCCCGGAAAATCATGGACCACGCGTTGGCCAATCCTGGGGCACGGCTCAACGTGGACCTGGAGTCCCAGCGGGTCTGGTCTGACGATGAGGAGATCTCGGTGACCTTTGAGATCGACGCCGCCCGCCGCCACGCCCTGCTCAACGGCCTGGACGACATCGGCTTGACCCTTCAGCTCGAGGACCGGATCGCGGCCTACGAGCAGTCGGCAAATGGCTGAAAGCTGACCGCTGATAGCTGAAAGCTTATGAGGTGGGCCGGGGATGGGGGTATGCCCTCGCCACCTGCTCCTGGAAGTCGGCGTCGTAACGCAGCAGCCGGCCCTGGCGCACTTGCTCGTCCATCGGGGGCCGCCGCACCGGCCGCGGGTCGGTCGGAGCGTAGCCAATCACCCCCCGGGCCTCCAGGTCCGAGAGTTCCTCTTCGGTCCGGCCCAACAGCCCGGAGAGCACCCACTTGTTGTCCTCACCCATCGTTGGGGCCGCTGTGCCCTTGACCGCCGGGGTGCCGAGCAGTTTCCAGGGGCGGCCGGGGTAGGGGAGGGGAGGGATCCCGGTGCCCGGATGGTGGGACACCACTTCAAAAAATCCCCGTTCTAGCAGGTGCGGATCGAATAACAAGTCATGACTGTCCAGGACAGCCCCGGCCGGGACCCCTGCCGTCTGGAGTGTTTGCATCAACTCGTGGGCATCCAGTTCCCTGGTGGCTTCCCCTACTAGCTGGTCAAGCTCGTCGCGGTGATGCCAACGGGCTAGCCCGTTGTTGAACCGGCTGTCCTGCCCCCATCCCGGCTTTCCCAGCGCCTGGCACAGGGCCAGCCACTGGCCGTCATCGCCCACGGCGATCACAATCCAGCGGTCGTTGCCCCGGCAGGGGTAGCAGCCGTGAGGGGCCATGGACGGATGTCCGTTGCCCATGCGCGGCTCGGTGTGGCCGTTGACGGCGAAGTCCATCAAAGCCTCGGGCAAGGTCGAACTGGCGATCTGGGTATGTGAGATGTCGAGAAACTGACCCTGCCCGGTGCGCAACCGGTGGACCAATGCCGCCATCACGGCGAAGACGGTATGCTCGGCGGCGGTGAAGTCGGTGTGGGGTA
>CAJWBT010000377.1 GCA_913020235.1 uncultured Chloroflexota bacterium | reverse complement strand
CGCCCCAGTACTCGGCGGCGGTGTTGGTGAAGAACACTTTGGGCAGCTTGCCCGAGGCGGCGAGCCTGGAAAGCAGCCCGTCGGTGCGGCCGGTTTCCGGGTCGGTCTGTTCGAGGTCGGAGAAGGGAAACATGCTGCCGACGCTGTGCTCGAGCACGTTGGATGGTTGCCCGAAGCGCAAGTTGAACTCGCCCCGCCGCCCGCCGGCGATGTGGGCGATGATCCCGTCGAATGCGACGCGGCCGCTCTCGTCCTCGTTCAACGCCAGGTAGAGCATGTGGCGAAGGAACCGGCCGCTCTGGGACGCGCCAAAGGCGTAGGCATGCTCGATTCCTCCGGCGCAGGGGTTGCCCTCCTTTTCGGTCCCGTATCTCAAGAACGCCGCCATGTCGCGGATGGCCACCATCCCCAGCCCGATGACGGGAGCCGCCGGGGTGGAATAGATCACCCGGTAGACCTTTCCCGGCACGAACCCGGAGGCCGAGTAGACATGGTCGGCGTTGGGAACCACCCGCCCGTCCTCAATCCGGGCAAAGGACCACTGGTCGCGGGGGAGAACCTGAAGGGGGGCGTATTCGTGGTCCCGGACGGTGAGCACCGCCCCGGGGTCGTCGAGACTGGCGGCCGGGTGAGGGCGTTGCTTCCGGTCGGAGAGCACCTGCGTTTGGGAGGGGGCGTTGGGCTGGAAGGTGACAGCAATCTTTCCAGTAACGGGCCCTTCAGAAGTGACGGCGCGGGGCACCCGGATGTGGAGCAAGCCCGGGCCATCGGACACGTCGTGCTGCCAGCCGCACCAGACCAGGGTATAGCCCTGGCGCATCAGGAAGCCGCCGCCCGGATTCAAGCCAGCGTCCAGGTTTTCGGGCGCGTCATTGATGTACCTCAACGCCCGCTGTCGGCCCCGGTTTAGCACTTCCAGGAAGACGCGGCGGTTCCGCCGTTGCGGGTCGACGGGCCGGACCATCCGGAAATCGGCCGAGAAAGAGACCTTCCCATCGGTGTCCCGTGGCGCCAGCTTCAGGTCGGTGATGAGTTCGTTTGCCGGGTGGTCCGGGTCCACAGCGAACCGGACCTCGGCGTCCACCAGCTCGCAGGGTCCTGCGTCGCCGAAGGACACGCCCTCCGCGTAGGGTTGCCGGGACTTGATCTCCAGAGCGGTTACCGCCATGAGTCACGCCTCCATTGTTGGCTACAAACCGGGTGGTTGTCACGCCACCGGCTCCAGCTTGGGAAGTGCTTACACTTCGCGCTTGAATGTCCCTTTATTAATGGGGAAGGTCAAGCGGTGACGGCGGAGCCGGCCCGAAGCAACCGGGTCAACTCGCCGATGTCCTGCTGCCGCTCCAGCGCCCGGACCCGGGTGATGATCTCTTCGATGCGGCCGGCGGGCAAAAAGGTTGCGGCATAGCGGCTGAACTTCTGGGATATCTCATCGTAGGTGTAGGGATTGCTCGGCGCGCCCTTCCAGCCGGTCGCCAGGAACCGATGGGTAACCCCGGCAACGGTCAAGGTTACCTCGGCGGTCGGGCCGCCGGGTTCGCCGAAATCACTCCGCCCTCCCTGGTTAGGGGGTTGGCCGGGACGGACCTCTTCAAGCTCGATCCGCAGGGCCAGATCCCGGACCTGGGCGTCCCACAACGTCGCCTGGCTGAAAACCAGGGGGTCATCGACATCCCGGCACAAGGCAATGGCCGCGGAAAAGGGGAGACTGTACTGGGCGCCCAGCACGTTGGCCGGCTCCCGGCCGGTGAACCGGGCCTCCATCATCCGCTCAATCCCGGCCACTTTGACGCTGTTCACGTCGGAGGGTCCGAAGGGGTGATCCGCCCGGAAGCGGCAGATGCTGTCGATCACCGAGTGAAAAGACCCGTGACAGGCGTAGGCTTTCAGCGACACGTCCAGGAGAAGGTAGCGCTGTCCCAGCCTTTCCACTACCGCCTCCGGCCTGGGTGTGGGCGAATACACCTTCAGGTAGCCCCGGTCTCCCTCCAGGATTGTCGAGGGCCCGGTAAAACCCTTGGCGGCAAGCAGGGCGCTCTCCAGCCCCATCTGGGAGCCGCGGCCCACGTGAATCCGCTTGGTCATCGCGCCCTCTCGGGCGAACTCCAGCACCCCCCCGGCGTGGGACCCGGCGATACCGATCGCGTTGACCAGGCGGTCTGCGTCCAGGCCCAGCGCCTTGCCGGCCCCGGCCGCTCCACCAAAGGGGGCGTTGGTGCCTGGCCCGTGGAAACCGGCCACGTCCTCCACGGCCCTGGTGCCAGCCAGGCCGATCCGGCAGGCCGCCTCGTATCCCAGGGCCACCGACGTCAGGAACGTCTCGCCGTCTAGGTGGTCACGCTCGGCGATGGCCATGGCCGCCGGAAACACCGCGGCGCTGGGATGGGACGAGCCGGGCCCGTAGGAGTGGTCGGTCTCGAAACCGCCGATCATGGTGCCGTTGACCAGGGCGGCGTAGGAAGGTGACGTGGTCCAGCTCTGAGCCATGACCGAGCAGGGCCCGCCGGATGCGGTCTCCTGGGCCAGGCTTCCCACCATTTCCGCCCATGGGGTGTTCGACCCCAGCAGTCCGCTGGCCAGATTGTCCAGGATGTACACCCGGGTGGCCTCGACCACCGCTTCGGGGAGGTCGCTGTAGCTCGTACCCGCGATAAACTCAGCCAGGCGGCGTGTTTCGTTCACAGGGCGCCTCTTCCTCGAATCCCCGGCTCGGAACGGTACCACTGTACCGTGGAAGCGGGCGACGTGCAAGGTTCTATTGGAAAGGGCCGGCCCTCACCCAGCCCAGGCTGCGCCAGGGCATCCCTCTCCCGAGGGGAGAGGGAACGAGGGGGTACAAACCGGGTAGACTGGTAACAGAAAAACCGGGCACATGGGTAACACTTTC
>CAJWBT010000376.1 GCA_913020235.1 uncultured Chloroflexota bacterium | reverse complement strand
CGCCTCCCCGATGATGGGCATGGGGGTTCACGTGGTGGACCTGCTGCGGTTCCTTCTGGGCCAGAACGCGACCGAGGTAGCGGCCATTACCGACGGCCAAACCGAGCAACAGCCCCTGGAGCGCCTGGTAACCATGCTGCTCCGCTTTGACGGCGGGACCATAGCAACCCTCTGCACCGGGCGGCTCCTTCCGGACCCCCGCAACGATATCAGCGTCTACGGCACCGGCGGCCGAGCCAGCGGTAAGTCGACGCTATACGCCGCCCGCCAGGGTGAGGTGGAGATAGTCAGCGATACGGTAAACCATACGGAGGCCTACCCTGAAAACCTGATGCCCAACTTTGTCGACATGCTGGAGGACTTTCAGGAGGCAGTTGAAAAGGACCGGGAGCCGGCGGCCACGGGCGAGGACGGCGCGCACGTTGTCCAGGTGACGCTGGCCATGATCGAGTCGGCCCGCACCGGGCGCAGGGTCAAGCTCGAACCCCTGAAATTCTAGCCTCGTGTCTCATTCATGGCATGATACCCTCGTCCGTCATCCCGGAGCTTGATGCCCGGTCCGTCATCCCGGCTCTTCCGCGGAAGGGGGATCCAGCAGGGGCTTCCGTGGATTCCGGCCTTCGCCGGAAAGACGATACCGGGCAGAGGGGTCCCTCAATCTCACCGAAATAGAGCTGTTTACGAGGCAGTACACGCGCCGCATGGGTGCCTGCCTCGCCCCAAGGCCCGCTTCGTCCACGAGTAATGCTCAGAAGATCGGGCGCCGGGGCGCCAACCGCAAAGGCCGGGCCTAAGCCCGGCCTTCCTCTTCCGCCGGCAAGGGCCTTGCCACAAGAGTCGCCCGCAGAGTGTCACCGCGAATGAAGCGAGGGGTCCGGGATAGTGAACCCAGGCTGCCATGGAGGAACCCCGCGGCAGGTTCCTCGTCGCTTCGCTCCTCGGAATCTTTCACGCTGGTTGCCACCAGCACCACGGCCCACGAAAATGGGCACCGTCCTGTCATCTCGAGTTCTTTGCGGGAAGGACGAGGGATCTGGGGACGCGGAGGAGACGCCCCACCTGAGATGCTTCGCCGCTGCGGCTGGCTCAGCATGACATTTTCGTACCAATGAAAGTCTTGGGGCAAAGCTCCGGTGAGACCGGCCGGTCCCGCACCCTTCTCCTGCTCCGTTGGACCCTGCTTCCGCGGGGCGAAAGCGGCCCGGTTACCCCGTACCGCCACCGAGGGCGGGAAGGAAGTGGACCTCGCTGCTTTCCTTGACCGGCTCCAGGAACCCCAATTGGCTGGTCTCGCCGTCGACGATTACGGCGATACCCAGCAAGAGATCGTCCAGCTCTTCATCGCAGAGCCGCGCCCGGGTCCCAGGGAACTCTTTCTCCAGGTTGTTGACTATCTGCCGAATCGTATCGCCGGCTACCCGGACTGTCTTCCGCCCTCCGGTCAGGCTTTGCATCCTGGGAGGTATCCATACTTCCGCCATTTGGCCGCCTACATATCGTTGTGCCGGCCCCTCACTGCCCCCAGAGGGCATCAAGGACCCGGCCAGGACTCATCGGCAATTGGTTCATTCGGACACCCACCGCCCTGTGGATGGCGTTGGATATCGCCGCCATCGGTGGGACTATGGGCACTTCACCCACACCCCGCACGCCATAGGGATGGCCCGGGTTGGCGACCTCGACAATGACCGTGTCGATCATGGGGAGGTCGAGGCTCGTGGGCATCCGGTAGTCCAGGAAGGTGCTGTTCATCATGACGCCCCGGTCGTTGAAGAAGTACTCTTCATTGAGCGCCCAACCGATGCCCTGGGTGGCTCCTCCCTGGATTTGCCCGGCCACAATATCGGGGTGGACCGCCTTGCCCACATCCTGGAGGGCGGTATAGCGGAGGATGGTCACCTTGCCCGTCTCCGGGTCCACCTCCACGTCCACGATGTGGGTTGCCAGGGCAGGGCCCACGCCCCCGGGATTAACGCCGGCGCGTCCCGTGATGGGGCCGCCGGTTCCGTTCTGCCGGGCCGCTACTTGCTTGAAGGTCAACTGCAGCTCGGGGTCGGACTTGTGCCGGAGGACGCCATCCCGGTACTCCACGTCTTCCTCCGGAATCTCCCAGACCTTCGCTGCCCGCTGGATCATCTGCCGTTTCACGTCCTCGCCTGCATGGTACACGGCCCACCCCGACTTGAAAGTGGCGCCGCTTCCCCCGCTGTTGGAAGTGAAGCCGATGGATTCGGTGTCCGCGACCGAAGCCCTCACATCCTCAACCTGGATGCCCAGGACCTCGGCGAGCTGTTGCGCCAGGGTCAACCTGGTGCCGCTTAGGTCGACGGAGCCCTCCACCAGGCTAACGGTTCCGTCGGAGTTGACGATTACAATTGCGCTCGACGGGCCGGTGTTATTGCGCCAATAGCCGCTGGCCACGCCCCTTCCCCGGTTCGGCCCTTCCAGAGGCGCGGAATAATGGGGATGAGCTTTGGCCGCCTGCAGTGTCTCCACGAAGCCAATGCGGGGGAATACCGGGCCAGTGGCTTGGCGGGTTCCTTCCTTGGAGCTGTTGAGCAGCCGGAAATCTAACGGGTCCATTCCCAGCTTCTCGCATAGCATATCGACGGCGGTCTCCATGGCAAAAGCGGAGACCGGGGAACCCGGGGCCCGGTAAGCCGCCGACTTGGGAGCGTTGACCACCACGTCGTAACCTTCCAGGCGAGCGTTGGGTATATCGTAGGCCGACATCATGCAGACGCAGCCGGGGACTACCGGCGACCCCGGAAAGGCCCCGGCCTCGTAAATCAACTCGGCCTCCGCCGCGGTGAGCCGTCCCTCCCTGGTGGCGCCCAGTTTGACTTTTATGTGGCTGGCGGAGGTCGGCCCCGAAGACTCGAAGACCTCCG
>CAJWBT010000375.1 GCA_913020235.1 uncultured Chloroflexota bacterium | reverse complement strand
ACCGTGGTTGAAGGGGTCCACTTCACCCGCGCCACCATACCCTGGCGGGACCTGGGATGGAAGTCCCTGGCCTCGAACATCAGCGACATTGCCGCCATGGGCGGGCTGCCTCTGTACGCTTTGGTCACCCTGGGCCTTCCGTCCGAGACCGAGGTGGAAGACCTGAAGGAGCTGTACGGCGGCATGCTGGAGGCCGGGAACAAATACGGCGTCGCCGTCGTGGGCGGCGACATGGTGCGTTCTCCGGTGGTGTTCATCACCGTGAGCCTCACCGGTGTCCACCCCGGCCGGCCCATGCTGCGCTCCGCCGCCCGCGCCGGGGACCGGGTTGCGGTGACCGGACCTCTGGGTGGCTCCGGTGGCGGTCTGCGCTTGATGTTGGATGGCCTGGCGGCTCCGCCGGAGGCTGCCGGCCATTTGCGCCGGTGTCACCGACGGCCCGAGCCGGCGGTAGCTGAGGGGCGGGTCCTGGCCGACGCCGGAGTTCTGGCGGCCATGGACGTGAGCGATGGCTTGGCGGACGACTTGTCCAAGCTGTGCCGGGCCAGCGGTCTTTCGGCCCGCGTCTACTCGGACCAGGTCCCCGTTCACCCGCTGCTGAAACAGGCTTTCCCGGACGGCTTTCTCGACCTGGCGCTGGCCGGAGGAGAGGACTACGTATTGCTGTTTACCGCCTCCCCGGAGCGGATGGAAAAGGTGATGCCTCTTCTGCCAAGCGATGCCGGTGTGGTAGGGGAGATTCTGGCGGGTGAGCCGGGCCGGGTGGTCATCGTCGATTCCGCTGGGAAGGAACGGGTGGCCGGCCGTGGCGGCTGGGACCACTTCGGGTAGCCCATGAGCCAATCCCTTCGCATTCGATCGAGCAGTCCCGCGGAGACCCAGGCGGTCGGCGAGGCTATCGGCGCTCGAGCCCAGCCGGGGGACGCCTATTTGCTGACCGGCATGCTGGGCGCCGGCAAGACCTGCTTGACCCAGGGCATCGGCCGAGGGCTCGGGGTGCCGGGATACGTGCGCAGTCCTACCTTCGTTATAACGGCCAGACACCGGGGCCGCCTGCTCTTGTACCACCTGGACCTGTACCGCATCGGTGGCCCATCTGAAGCTTGGGACCTGGGCCTGGACGAGCAGTTATTCGGCGAAGGCGTTTGCGTCGTCGAATGGGCCGATAGGGCCGCGGATCTGTTCCCACCGGGCTGCTGCTGGATCTTCCTGGACTACGGGACCGGTGACAACTGCCGGAACCTGACCATCTCGGCGGAGTCTCCCAGGTACGCGGCGTTGCTGCAACATCTGGCCGGCGCTTTCCGTGTGACCGAGGAGGTCAATCCCTAGATGCTTCTCGCCGTCGACACTTCAACCCGGTACGCCGGGGTGGCCTTGGCCGATGAAGGCCGGGTGGTTGCCTGCCGGTGCTGGTACTCCACGGTGAACCACACGGCGGAGCTGATGCCGGCGGTGGTCCAGACCCTCCAGGGTCATGGACTGGCCCCCGGTGACTTGCAAGGCATTGCCGTCGCTCTGGGACCCGGCGGGTTCAGCGCCCTGAGGGTAGGGATGAGCGTGGCTAAAGGGCTCGCCGTAACCGGGGGGATGCCTCTGGTCGGGGTGGAAACCCTGGACCTGGAGGCTTACCCGTACCTCGCTTCGGGCCTGCCGGTGTGCGCTATGGTGGATGCCGGACGGGGCGAGGTGGCCTCGGCCCACTTTGGACCCGACGGCCGGCGCACCCGGGAAGACCTGATCTGTCCCGGCGAAGAGGTGCTGGAGTCCATAAAAGAGTCGACCCTGTTCTGTGGGGAGGCAGTCTTCAACTGGTGCGGGTCAATTAAAGGACGGCTGGGGCCGCTGGGCGTGGTCGCCCGGCCGGTGCCGGCTTCCCGGCCGTGGTCGCTGGCCGCTCTGGGTTGGGAGAGGCTGGCCGCGGGCGAGGTCTCCGACCTGGCCACGCTGCAGCCCAACTACCTCCGGATGCCCAGTATCGGCGGTCCCAAGCGGCGGGATTGGACGCCCCAGCAGCCGTAATTCAGTGGATTCAACGCGGAGACGCGGCGAACACAGAGGTAGAACTCGGCGCTCTCAGCGTCTGTGCGGTTAGATGAATGCCGGCAGATTTCGGATTAGATAAAGCAAACAGGTGCAGAATATGGAGCGGACATTGGTTTTGGTCAAGCCCGACGGAGTTCAGCGGGGCCTCGTCGGCGAAATTATCTCCCGGTTGGAGAGGCGGGGCTTAAAACTGGCGGCGATGAGGATGATGCTGGTCAGTGAATCCATGGCCCGGCAGCACTACGCGGAGCACGTCGACCGGCCCTTTTTCCGTGGGCTGGTCGAGTTCATCACTTCGTCGCCCGTGGTCGCCATGGTCTGGCAGGCGGAGAACGCGGTGGAGGTGGTCCGCAAGACCATGGGCGACACCAGTCCGGCGGCCTCGGCCCTGGGCACCATTCGGGGGGACCTGAGCCTGGACATCGGCAGGAATCTGGTCCACGGTTCCGATAGCCAGGCGTCGGCCGAGCGGGAGGTGAGCCTGTTCTTCAGCCCGGAGGAGGTTCTAGACTACGGCCGGTGCACCGATCCGTGGATCAAAGAACTCTGACCACCTGAGACGCCCGGGACCAGAGGCGCTCCAGATCGTAGTACTCCCGCTCTTCCGGGCCAAATATGTGGATGATCACGTCGCTGAAGTCAAGGAGCACCCATCCGGCGGAGGGCTTACCCTCCCTGTGGAAGCGGCGCACCTGCGCGTCTTTCAGGGCCTGGGTAATGTCTTCCTCCAGGGCCTCGATCTGGCGCGATGACTCGGCCGACATGATGACGAAATAATCAGCGAAGGAAGCTACCTGGCGCAGGTCCAGCATCACGATGTCCTCAGCCAATTTGTCCGAGGCTAC
>CAJWBT010000374.1 GCA_913020235.1 uncultured Chloroflexota bacterium | reverse complement strand
GGGGAGGTGGGTGGTGTGCTGGGGCCGTTGCTTCTGGGGGTCGCCGCCGACCTGAGCGGAGGATTCAGGGAAGGATTGCTCATGCTGATGGGTTTGAGCGTGGCCCTCGCTCTCATCTCGTTGCGGCTGGGGTTTTCTCTGCGCCGGCAGGCCTAGCGCTTCGTCATCCTGGACCGTGTCTTCTTCGGCAGCCCCGTTAAGGGAGAGTGACCGAAGCATTGTTGGTGAACAGAATCACCCCCCACGGACCAGCCAAGATGCTCGGCTCCCCTGAGCCCGGTAGCCCCTCCAGGGCTTTGCCCTGGCGTCTTTCTCCGTGTCGTTGTAAACGAGGGCGGATAGGGCGAAAAAGGCCGCTCTTGGTGGACGCGGACGTTGGGTTGACAGTCTTTGGGGCTCAAACTATGATGCCGAGGGCGGAGCCTGTTTGCATGATCCAGCGTAGGACCAGGAAGCGCCGCGCCCCTGGTGGATTCTTGGCGCTGGGCCGCCGACCGAAGGGCCGGCCCAGGACACGAGGCAACCAGACCTGGTGGAAGGAGGGTCCATGAGATATGAATCGGAGTCGGGCGATATCCTGATCGCCCTCACGGGAGAAGCACTTATCAGCCGCAGGCTCGACGTGTTCAAGGAGGACCAGTTTCTGAAACTGCGGGAGACGCTGGTCAACGCCGATGTCACGTTCGGGAATGCTGAGTGCCTCTTCGAGGACTATACGGACTCTCCCAACACCTACGCCGGCGGCGGGTCCGGCAGGGGGACCTACATGGCGGCGCCGCCCGAGAGCGTCGAACAGCTCAAGTGGATGGGCATCGATATCGTGTCCACCGCCAACAACCACTGCTCGGATTTCGGGGAAGGCGGCATTCTGACCAACCTTGAGTTCCTTGACAAGTACGGGATGGCCCACGCCGGGACAGGCGCCAACATGACGGAGGCCAGGGCGCCGGGGTATCTGGACACCCGCCAAGGCCGCGTGGCCCTCGTCGCTGCCGCGGATTGGGGTCCCCGGGGCACCGGCGGCACGCCGTGGCCATATCCAATGGGAGTTATGGCAGGCGAACAAGCCCCCTATTCTCTGGGAAGGCCGGGGTGCAATCTGATCCGGCACAAACCCAGGTTCACCGTGCCTAAAGAGGTGTTCGACTCTCTCAAGCGCATGGCCGGTGAGCTAAAGTTTGAGTCCCAGGCCGGGGAGGGCGATACCGAGTTTCTCTTCATGGGAAGCGAAGTGGTCCTGGGCGAGAGCTATTATCTGAGCACGGTGGCCGAGCGGGACGACCTGGAAGACAACTACCGTTGGGTGAGGGACGCCCGCCGCCAGGCCGACTGGGTGATGTTCAGCCTCCACAACCACGGCGCCAGCAGGTCTCCTGAGACGCCATCGGACCATACCAGGGTTCTGGCCCACGGCGTCATCGACAACGGCGCCGACCTATTCATCGGGCACGGGCCGCACCGGGACCGGGGCATCGAGATATACAATGGCAAGCCCATCTTCTATGCCTTGGGCGACTTCATTTTGCAAAACGATAGTCCTCTATGGGCCCCCTACGACGTCATGAAGCGGTTCGGGCTGGGCTACGAAAACACCCCCGCCGATTTCTACGACGAGCGGATCCGGCACGGCTGGAACTCCAACGTAGAAGGCTGGGAGAGCGTGGCGGTCACCTGCAAGTACGAGGCGAAGCAACTGAAGGAGATCCGGCTGTATCCCGTAGACCTGGGTATGGGGCTTCCCCGAGGCCAGGCGGGCCGTCCCGTCCTGGCGCGGCCCGGCGACGAGGTGAACCGGCGGGTGCTGGAGCGGTTCCAGAGCATGTCGGCGACCTATGGGACGCACATTGAAATCGAGAACGGAGTGGGCGTCATCTCCGTGTCCTAGGGCTTCACTCCAGAATCACCGGTCGGCGGCAGAACGCTGCCGCCAACCGGCCCAGCAGGCGAGGGGCGGCAGCGTAACCTTGCCGCTTCGCCGAGAAGGGTCGGTCAGAATGGCGGGGATGGTCCTCCAAGGGGGAGCATTCCGGCCCGCGCCCAGGAGCATCGTGGCCGAAGTTGGCTCGCAGGGCCACACTATCAAACCAAAGCGCCGTGCCGTTTGTCGCGTACATGTTGCTCCGTTCCTCTGGGATTCCTTTTTGATTCCTTCTGGACGGAGAGTTTCCACCCTCCCCCGTCTTCCGGTCCGGTAGGACAACCGCAGCCGCCCATTGAGACTTCATCAAGGGTTCCCCTGTCGGACACGACCGCCGGCAATCTCCAGAGGGGAATCCATAGCTAACCCCACTTTTGAACGCGACCCGGCGGGTATCCTGTGGCGTGGTTGAGAGGATAGGGAGACCCTTTCCCGCGCCGGGCCGTCCGGCATCGGCGGATAAACGATGTCGGAAGTAGCGTTTGACGGTGTTCGCTGGTCAGACTACCATGGCTCTAGTCGAGGCTCGCTCTTCGGTTGTCCGCTAGGGCCCTGATACGTGGAACCTCGGCGGTGGGTAACGCGGCGCCCTGCCCCAAAATGTCATTCCGAGGAGCGGAGCGACGAGGAATCCGGAGTGGGGCTCCTTCAGGCGTGCGTGAACCCACCGCCCCAGACCCTTCGCAGAGTTTATCCTGAGCTGCGCCGAAGGGCTCGGGGTGACACTCTGTGGGCGACTCTTGGGGCAAGGCCGTAACGCGGCGCCGAGAGAATCGGGGATCGGGAGATTGGAGGCAGAATGAAACTGGCCAGGTTTCGCGTCAACGGGTGGGAGAGCTACGGGCTGGTAGAAGGGGCGGAAGTGCGCGTTATTCAGGGTAGCATCTTCGGGGAGCATACGATTTCACAGGCAACCTACCCATTGGAGCGGGTGAAGCTCCTTCCGCCCACGGACCCGGCCAGCTTTTGGGCCGTGGG
>CAJWBT010000373.1 GCA_913020235.1 uncultured Chloroflexota bacterium | reverse complement strand
GTGACTTTCCAGCCCAGCCGGTCGTGGTCCGGGTCTATGGCCCAGGCGATGGCCGGAACCAGCAGCAGCGCACCCCCCCGGCTGCCCACGTTGGCCCACCCCATGGCCGTCGCCCGGCGCCGGACAAACCAGTGGTTCAACATGGTCATCAGGGGAATCCAGCTGCCCAGCCCCTGGCCTAGCGCCATGACGAGGTAGGCCAGGTAGAACATCCACAGGTTTCTAACCTGGCCGAAGAGCAAAAAGCCGGCGCCGAAAATCAGCAGGCCGAAAAGGACCATGCGACGGGTTCCCGCCCGATCGGTGAGGTAGCCCTCGATGGGCCCCAGCAAGCCACCCTCGACCCGGGTAAGGGCCAGCGCTAAACCCAGTTGCGTCCGGCTCCAGCCGAACTGGTGCTCTAACGCCACCGCCCACACGCTCATCGCGTGGAACAGGGGCACGGTGGCAGTCACCATGACGAAGCCGGCGACCGCCACCAGCCACCAGCCGTAGAAGACTCCCCGTAGACGCCCAGGGAGGTAGGCGATCCGGCCTATGTTTCCCAAGGCCCGTTCCGTTCTCCCTTGGCCCGTCACCCCGCTTCGAGCCGCCCTATTCGATTACGGGAAGACTATCAGAAAATCACGCGACCGGTCCACCAAATCATCGTCTTCGTAAGGCATTGTGGCGGTCGGGCGCTGCCCAGCAGAGGAGGTATGGCGGGCCGGTGGAGGAGGCCGCCCTCATCGCCGCCAGAGTGGCGGCATTGGCGCTTCGCCTACACGGCGGAACCCAATCTACGGTGGCCGGGGTTCGAGGCCGGCAACACCGGCTCTAGCGGTCAACCTCGGTCACGCCGGGCCGTTTCGAGCCACAGCCGGTAAACTGCGTTCTTGGGCATATCCAGCGAGCTGGCAACCTGGGCCACTGCCTCTTTCGCCCGGGTCCGGGCCTCCCGCAGCCGGGAAAGCTGTTGGCGGGCCTCCTCCAGCTGGGATGGCGGCGGGCCGGCCGGTGCGGCCTCTTCGGGCGCCCCTTGGACCACCAGGACCAACTCTCCCAGGGGAGCCTGAAAGTGTTCCACGGCCTGGGATAGGGAGCCTCGGAACACCTCTTCGTGTAGTTTGGTCAGCTCCCGGCACACGGCGACTTCCCGGTCCCCCAGCACCTCCAGCATGTCCCTCAGCGTGGCCCGCAGGCGGTGGGGCGCTTCGAACGCCACCAGCGTCATCGGGAGGGAAGAGGCCGCCTGGAGGGACCGGCGCCGGCCGCTGCTCCGCCGGGGCAGGAACCCCAAGAAGAGGAAGGCATCGGCGGGGAGGCCGGAGGCGGCCAGGGCGGTGGTGAGGGCCGACACCCCCGGGACCGATTCCACGCGAAACCCCGCGGCGGCCGCGCGGGACACCAGCTCGGAGCCCGGATCGCTAACCGCCGGCATCCCGGCGTCGCTCACCAGCGCCACGTCGCCTGATTCCAGGGCCTCCAGCAGCCGGGGAATCCGGGCCCGCTGGTTGTGCTCGTGGTAGCTCACCAGGGGCACCCTTATCCCCAGATGAGTCATCAGCCGGCGGGTGACCCGGGTGTCCTCGGCGGCGACAAGTTGCACCTGCCCCAGGATTCGGGCCGCCCGCGCCGTCATGTCCTCCAGATTTCCGATGGGTGTGCCCACCACAAAGAGAGTGCCCATGCCTTAACATATACCCTGTAATGAGGGCTGCTGGCAAATATTGGACCGGCTCGGTCCGCCCCCAAGTCGAAAAGGCCGGGGGTGTTTGCGATCTGGCGCTTCTGATCCTGGTTGTCGTGGTAGCTACGTCGGCGTTCCTGTACCTGCACGAATGGGGGCACGCCTTCGGTTTTTGGCTCGACGGCCTGGCGCCTTGTGTGGGCTTGAACAGTTCGTGGCCCGCTTCGCCTAATGCAGATGTCAAGACCCTGATGGGCGGCCTGTTTGGCCCGTTGCTCGGCATCGGGCTGGGTCTACTCTTCCTTGCGTTGCACTTCCTGTTCAGCGCCGGCAAGAAGTGGACCATGGTGTTCAGCCTGGTCAACCTGGTGGCCCACCCATTCGCTGTTTGCGTGTTCATTTATTCATTCCTCGTCTATGGGAGCCCTCTCCGTTGGGAGGATGAGGGCACCATCGCTTTGATGCTTCCCGAAACTTCGAGCACCTCAGGCGCCCTCAACGATCTGGTGGGTGGAGTGGACAGAGGCTTCCTGTTCGATGGGTGGTCATTGGCTGTCGTTTGGCCAGGGGCGCTGCCCCCACTTGTTGCGTTCTTCAGCCTGATGTGGTTTGGCCGGCCTCTGGGAAGCCGGCGTGCGGTCACTTGGTTTTGGCTGGTCGTAGGGCTCTGTGTAGCGAGCGCTTTCTTGTGGGCGTGGGTTGCCGAGTTTGGTGGGATGCTTTGCTTTTGAACAGGCGCAAAGCGGGCCTCAAGGCATAGCCGCAGAAGCCCCCACCCCCCACGATTAACGTTGGGACACCCCTGCGCCCGAGGCGCAGGGGTGTCCCAACAACCTTTCCCGGGAAGGAGGGGCGCGAACCCGGCCTCGATGTGCCTCGCACCGAAGGATCGGGCCGGGCTTGGTTTGACCGGGCTCTTTCCCAAATGGGAAGACACGTAACCCCAGGCTTCACCGATTCCGCTTCCCATCCAGCATGGACTTGGTCTCACATCTTCGTGCTCCGACGCATGGGGCCGAACCATCTCTAGCGCCCTTGCCGGATGGCGGCGTGGCCAGTAAGCTCTATGGAGCGATCGGATCCCCAATGGCGACAGAGCGGGACGACGGACCCCAGGGTCAGTACCTGAATCGACAGCGGAGGCAGCATGGCCACCCTTACCGGCGCCCATCTATTTATCCGGTGCCTGAAGCAAGAGGGCATCGAGAAGGTGTTCACCATCGTCGGCGACA
>CAJWBT010000372.1 GCA_913020235.1 uncultured Chloroflexota bacterium | reverse complement strand
GGAGTCATCATGGGAATGTCACCCATGAATATCTCCTGCTCCTTGATCTCCCCGGTGTCCTTCATCACCAGGCGGGTCTTGACGTAGAGGGGCTGCGAGAAGGTGATCTCCCGTTCTTTGCTTTCTTGAGGAGAGTACTTGGGTGACCGGAAGTAGTGTTCCTGAAAATGAAGCTCGTACTTCTTCCCGGTGTAGTCTTCAATGGGAGAGATCTCCACGTAGACTTCCATGAGCGCATCAGTCTTGAACCAGTCCCAGGACTGGATCTGGCTCTGGATGAGGTTGGGTACATCTAGGACTTGCGGGATTCGGGCGTAAGACTTAACATCAGGAAGTTGCGAAGCATGTCTATCCAGAGCAGGGGGCAAACCCATTTCCCATTCTCCTCAGGGCGAGTGAACATGTCGGTCGGGGAGACCGGAGCAACGGCTCGAAAGGGGAAAAACTGAATCGAAGTCGTTCAGGAGGATGACAGAAGTTGGCACTTGTGGCATATACCCGTAACCTTTTATTATACAGGCAAGCCACGGGTTGTCAAGACTTTTTCCGCGGCTTTTGCCGCGGATTTGCAGCGTCCCTTCTACCGAGCGGGGAGCAGGTACTCAGCCTTTGTGATTCCGGTACGCCGCGCCTGTTGTAACGAGCCCTCCGGCCTCATTCGCCCTTTGCCATTGGCCGGACCCAGGGCCCGTTGAAGATAGCTGACATTCGATGTTGAAAACCCGCCTCGACCCAGCCAACCTGACCATCGCCGGCCGAAGGATTCATTACGCCTGGGTGGTGGTGGGGCTGGCGGCCTCGATGCGGCTGACCAGCTCTTCTTTCCGGACATCCTCCAGTGTGTTGATCCCGCGGCTCGTTGAGTCCTTTGGTTGGAGCTACGGCGCCGTGGGACTGGGGTTCTCCATCCAGTGGATCGTCTCCGGGCTCTTCGGCCCTTTCGCAGGCTGGATGGGCGATCGCTACGGCGTCCGCGTCACCATGGTGCTGGGGGCCTTCCTGTTCATTGCCGGCATGGTGCTAACGGGCACTATGACCGAGCTGTGGCAGTTCTATCTGTTCTTCGGCGTCCTGCTCAGCTCCGCCATGGGGATATTCCAGGTGCCTCTGACCGCCGCAGTCACCCTTTGGTTCAGGAAGTACCTGGGTGTCGGCATGGGCGCTTTGCAGGCATCTCAGGGCTTGGGACCTTTGGTGGCCGTCCCCATCATGCTGTTCATTCTCCACCAGTTCGGCGGGGGAACGGGTGGCATAAGGGCGGCTTTCTGGATTCCAGGGCTGGCCGGGGGGACGGCCATGCTCTTGCTGATAACCCTGTTTCACAATGAGCCGGCGGACCTGGGGCTTCGGCCCCTGGGCGCCTCGGAAGACGAACCCATACGGAAGCTGCAGCGGGGAGGGGTGGCCCGAGCCAGGAGCAAGGCGTTCCTCCACCGGGTCCAGCGCACCAGCACGTTCTGGAACCTGATCGGAATTCACTTCTGGGGATGCGCCGGTCACGCCATCATAATTGTCTACCTGGTGGCCATGGCCGAAGCCAAGGGCGTAACCGGGGGAGTGGCCGCCGGGACTTTCGTCACCCTCACGGTGTCCAGCTCCGTCACCCGGTTTGTGGTCCCTGTCGTTGCCGACAGCGTGGGAAGCAAATGGGCCATGGGAGTGTGTTTCTTTCTGCAGACCGCCCCGGTCTTAATGCTCTTCGGCGCCGACGAGGCGTGGATGTTCTACCTTTTCGCCGCCCTGTTCGGCATCGGCTTCGGCGGCGAGATGAGTGCCTTCCCCATCATCAACCGCCAGTATTACGGTAGTGCCCCCATCGGCGCAACCTTCGGCTGGCAGATGATGGGATCGGGCATTGGAATGGCGGCGGGGGCCTTGGCCGGCGGGCAGCTGCGGGACTTGACCGGCGACTTCACCGCCACCATTGCCCTATCCTTTACGATGAGCCTGATCGGCGTGCTGTCCATCCTTCTGCTGCCCGGGACCAACCGGCAACTGATTCCCAACTGGGAGGACGCGTTGCCCCAGGAGGTCCGCTCCCCCGCTCCGCCGTAGGTCCTCGCCGATGTGGCGGGCGCCTCTCGACGCTCCTGCTCAGGGAACGGACTGCCGGCCAATCCTGAGACAGCGGCTCGCCGCCGGGTCCGGTTTCCACCAGTTTCGAGCCACATCCGAGGCGGTTTCGTGCGAGCCTGAGGGGTTTGTGCTAAACTCCGGTATCAGCCGTCAACGAAGCTCCAAAGGAGGTCGCAACATGCTCGATCTGATCATTCGAGGTGGCCGGGTGGTGGCCCCTTGGGGCGTCGGCGATTGGGACGTGGCGGTGCAGGGAGAGAAGATCGTCGCCCTCGCCGCCCCTGGGACCCTTACCGACGACGTGGTTCGGGTTATCGACGCCTCTGGCAAGATCGTGGTGCCCGGTGGCATCGAGCCCCACGCCCACATCGCCGCGCCGATCATGGGGCAGGGAGACCTGAAGACGGCTCCACCCGAGCAGGTGAGCCGCGCCGCGCTCTTCGGTGGCACTACCACCCTCCTGGACTTCGCCATCCAATACCCCGGCACCGATATCAACCAGGCCATCCAGGAGCGCACCGCTGTCTGGCAGGGCAAATCCTACGCCGACTACGCCCACCATTTGATGCTGTTGGGCGCTATTCCGGCCAATGTCCTTGGCCAGTTGGGCGAGGCCGTCGAGGACGGGTTCGCAACCGTCAAGATCTTCACCACGAACGTCCGTCCGGCGGCCTCCGCCGGCGAGCCGCGCCTGGTCCGCATGGGCCACCTCCACGACCTGATGGAGCGGATTCAACGCTTGGGGGCTATGCTGCTGGTCCACTCGGAGGACGACGATATGGTCCAGCACATGTATGAGAAGCTGGCCCAGGAGGAGCGGACCGAGTGGTGGA
>CAJWBT010000371.1 GCA_913020235.1 uncultured Chloroflexota bacterium | reverse complement strand
TTCGACGCCGCGGGGAACCATCTGGGGATCATTCGCCTGCCCGAAATTCCGGCCAACTGCGCCTGGGGCGGCCCCGACAACTGGACCATGCTGTTCACCGCCCGCCCCTCGGTCTTCAGCATGCGGATGAAAACCCCCGGCACCCCAATTCACCGCGGTTAGCCTGAGGCGGCAGCGTGGCTCAAGC
This sequence comes from uncultured Chloroflexota bacterium, assembly GCA_913020235.1. The sequence continues at coordinate 2,733 of CAJWBT010000371.1, read as the reverse complement.
CCTCACCCAGCCCCAGACTGCGTCAGGGGCATCCTTCTCCCAATGGGAGGGGGACCGAGGGTGAGGGCCCCGCGCATAAGTTCACCTTGCTATCGGATGCCAGCCGCGTTCAGGCAAGTCAAAAGAACCTGCTGTCCAGCCGCGCGTCCCTTGTGAGAGGCGGAGACCAATGCTACACTAGAAGTCAGTAGGTGCCGCGGCCGGAGGCTGCACTGCCTACGGCACGAGTCATGCGAGAAGTGACGCGTAATATTTCACCTCCACCGTAATATCCCCCGGCGAAGGAGCGGAGGATCAGTCCTTTCTCCCTCGGTGGGGGAGTGCTTCGCCAAGGCCGGCCGAACCGTTGGGACGGGGATGCCAGGCGAACCACCGATACTGGTTTGATCATTTGTCAACCGCTGAGGCGGTTGAACACGTAGCTTTTGTCAAGGATAGCGCTACTGGCTATGAGCTTTTTGATTCTTGACCACCAACTTGACATCCCACTGGACTACCTGATTGTCGCCTTCGCCGGGTGGACCGACGCGGGCGAAGGGGCCACCACGGCGATAAAGTTCATGCAGCGCCAGTTCCAGGCCAAGAAGTTCGCTGAGATCGACCCGGAGGAGTTCTATGACTTCACCCAGACCCGGCCGCATACCACTCGCTTGCGGAACGGCCTTCGCCGGGTGCGCTGGCCGGCCAACGAGTTTTCCTACTGGGTTGGTCCCAGCCCAACCAAAGGGGTGATGACCTTCCTCGGGATTGAGCCCAACCTGCGCTGGCGCACGTTTACCAAGACCATCGCCGATTTGGCTAAACGGCAAGGGGTCAAGAAGGTTATCCACGTGGGCGCTTTGCTGGACGCGGTTCCCCACAATCGGGAAATCCGGCTCACCGGCTTCTCCACCAACCCCGACCTGCAGGGGAAGTTTGACACGGCCGGCATCCGCTCCTCAAGCTACCAGGGACCGACCGGCATCAGCTCCGCCGTGATGGAGGCCTGCGCCGATCAAGGTATAGACTACGCTTCCCTGTGGGGGCACACCTCCCACTATCTTCAGGCTGCGCCTAACTTCCGGGTCAGCTATGCCTTGGCCCGGACCCTGGTCACCCTCTTGAACCTACCCCTGGATGTGTCCGAGCTGGAGACCGCCGCCACCAACTTCGACAACCAAGTGGCCGAGGCGATCGAAAGAGACGACCAGCTCAGCGGCTACGTGAAGAAGCTGGAGGACCACTACGACGAATCGGTGCCGGCCAGCGAGATGCCCGACCCCGCCGAGTTGGTGCGCGACCTGGAACAGTTCTTGAAGTCCGAACAGCGCCGCCGGCCGGGAGGGTCATAGTCCCCATCCGCGGCCTCCACCGCCGCGCTCCGGCAATCTCGCGGGAAGCATAGAATGCCATCAGACCTTCAGGTCACCGGCCAATTGGAGCCGGGCATCATCATTAACGACGCCATCCGCCTCATGTCCGCACGGTACGGCCCTTTCGACGAGAAGCCGCGCCTGGAACCGGCCCATGAGGTGGTCTTCACAATTCTGTCGCAACACACCTCGGACGCCAACTCTTCCCGGGCGTTTCGCCGTTTGATGGACCGGTTCGGAACGCTGGAGGCGGTCGCTCTGGCGGATGTGGCTCAGATAGAAGAGGCCATCATTCCCGGCGGCCTGGCCAGGGTCAAGGCGCCCCGCATCAAGCAAGTGTTGAACCTGATGTTGGAGATCAACGGCTCCCTGGACCTCTCTTTCCTGCGGGAAATGCCCCTGGACGAGGCCAAGGCCTGGCTGAGGCAACTGCCCGGCATCGGGCCCAAGTCGGCGGGGATCATTCTCTGTTTCTCCCTGGGAATACCCGCCATGGCCATCGACACCCACATTTACCGGGTCTGCAAGCGGCTTGGCTTCATCGGCTCCAAGGTTACGGCCGACAAAGCCCACGACATCATGGAAGCCTCAGTGGCGCCGGAGCAGGTCTTCGAGTTCCACGTATCGTTCATTACCCACGGGCGCCAGGTGTGCAAAGCCCAGCGGCCCCGGTGCGGCGAGTGCGTGGTGGCGGATGGCTGCCCCTCCCGAAGCCAATTCGTGGCCCAGGAAGGCACGTCCGGCCCGGCGGTCCCAGTCAGCGCCGACGGACCTGCCGCCTCTCTCTCTCCACAACCTCATTCCCCGCTGGCGGAGGGCAGCACCTCATGAAAGTCGGCATCATCAACGTGACCGGATACGCGGGCTCAGAGCTGGCCCGCATCCTGTACCAACACCCGGAGGTGGAGATCGCCTCGGTTACCGGACGTAGCGCCGCCGGCCAAGGGCTGAGCGAGGTGTTCCCTCACCTGGCGGCCCTGGACCTGACCATCACCCCCGAGCTGGACGGCAGCCTGGACCTGGCCTTCTCGGCCCTTCCCCACAAGGCCAGCGCCGAGGCGGTGATCCCGGTGTTGGAGCAGGGTCTCAAAGTGGTGGACATCAGCGCCGACTTTCGGCTGAAGAGCGTCGCCGAATACGAGCAGTGGTACGGCGTCCAGCACCAGGACGCGTCCTACCTGGAGGAGGCAGTCTATGGCCTCACCGAGCTGCACGGGGACCAGGTGAAATCGGCCCGGCTGGTGGCCAACCCGGGCTGCTACCCGACCAGCGCCATCCTGGCTCTGGCCCCGGTGGTGAAGAATGGCCTCATCGATCCCGACATCGTCATCGACAGCAAGTCCGGCGTTTCCGGCGCCGGCCGGGGCCTGAGCCTGACCGC
>CAJWBT010000370.1 GCA_913020235.1 uncultured Chloroflexota bacterium | reverse complement strand
GCATCGACTCCCCTCAACTCCGCAGGGAGGCCTGGACCTCCCGCTCCAGGGTGCGAAGCAGACCCTGAAGGGAGCGGTTGACCTCTTCGGCAGTCAATGTACGGTCGCGAGCTTGGAAGGACACGTGAAAAGCCAAGGACTTGGTGCCGGAGGCGATGTTATCGCCGGTGTAGATGTCGAACAGGTCCACGCCGGTCACCAGGCGGTGGCGGGAAATGATGCCCTGGACCCTGCCCGCTGGAACGTCGGCCGGGATCACCAGGGCCAGGTCCCGGGTGGCAGCGGGGTGGCGGGAGAAAGGCGCGAAGACATGTTCGCCCTCGGGCAGCGCCTGCATCAGGGCGTTCAGGCGCAGCTCGAAGAGGCCCACCGGCTGGGCCTGCAGGTCGAACCTCTCTCTGACGGCCGGGTGCAACTCGCCAATGATGCCAAGGTTGGCGCCGCCCGCCATAATGCGGGCACACCGTCCGGGGTAAAAAGACGGGTCCTCCTCGGGCTCGTAGTCCGCGGCCAAACCCAGCCCGCCCAGCAAGCCCTCTACTATTCCCTTGGCGTCATAAAACCCCAGGAGGTCCTCCGAAGAGGGGCCGCCCGGCTGAATCAGCCAGGAAGGCTCCCAGCGCCGTCCCGCCAGAACACCGGCCACCATTTCCTGCTCGTCGGGCAGTTGATCGGCCCTTGCCTCAAACACACTCCCCACCTCAAACAGCAGAAAGGGGCCCTCGTCATGGCCCTGATTGGCGGTTAAGGTCCCCAGCAAGCTCGGCCTCAGCGTCGGACGCAGCCGTTCCTGTTCCGCGCTAAGCGGGTTGGCTACCCGCAGGGGCAGGTTACCGGCTTCCAGCCGGTTCACCTTCTCCAGGTCGCCAAGACTGATGAGCGGGTAGCTGATGACCTCCTGCATACCCGTGCTGGCTAGGGCGTCTTTTACCTGCTCCCGCAGCAGCCGCCTTGGGTCTGGCCGCTGGTAAGGTATCGGAGTGGAGAGCATGGTGGTGGGGACCGTGTCATAGCCGATAATCCGCACCACCTCCTCCACCAGATCGTCTTCGATACCGATGTCATTCCGCCAATAGGGGACGGTCACCTCCAGCGCGTCCGGTCCTTCACGTCTCGTCTGGAATCCCAGACACCCCAGCACCCGCTCCGCCGTCTCAACCTCGACCTCCATGCCCAGGACCTTCTTCAGGCGGCTGGTGGTGAGAGCCAGTGGCTGGCTGGGCTGGTTCCGGCCGGGAAAGACATCGATGATATCCTGGGCCACCTGGCCGCCTGCCACTCTCTGGATGAGCTGGGTGGCCCGGCGCAGGGCGATGGGCGCCAGCTCCGGCTGGAGGCCCTTTTCGAACCGTAAGGTCGCCTCGGTGCGTAACCTGAAAGCCTGGGCCGTCCGGCGGTTGTTGAAGCCGTTGAAAGTGGCCGCCTCCAGAAGCACGCTGGTGGTGCCCGGCCCAATCTCGCTGTTGGCGCCGCCGATGACCCCGCCGATGCCGATGGGCTGATGGCTGTCGGCGATGACCAGGACCTGGGTGTTGAGCCGGCGCTCGATGCCGTCCAGGGTGACCAGGGTCTCGCCGGGCCCGGCCCGCCGCACGATAATAGTCCGGTCCTCCAGAAGATCGTAGTCGAAGGCATGGAGGGGCTGATTGTACTCCAGCATGACGTAGTTGGTCACGTCCACCACGTTGTTGATGGGCCGTTGTCCCGCCCTGCTCAACCGTTCCTGCAGCCAGTGGGGTGACGGACCGATTTTCACGCCGCGGATCAGGCTGGCGGTATACCGGTGGCACAGGTCCGGGTCCGGGACGGAGACGGATATCTGCTCGGATACCGGCGGGCCCTCCTCCGGATAGCTGATATCCGGCTCTCGAACGCTGGCGCCCGTCAGGGCCGCGACTTCATGGGCAACTCCCAGAATGGATAGACAGTCCAGCCGGTTGGGAGTGAGTTCCAGGTCCAATATGGTATCGCCCAGGTACTGGTCCAGGGGAGTCCCCATCGGGGCGTCCTCGGGCAGCACGATGATGCCGGCCTGGTCTTCACCCAGTCCCAACTCCAACTCCGAGCAGATCATGCCCTGGGACACTACGCCCCGGATTCGGGCCTCTTTCAAGGGCTCATGCTTCCCCGTATGGGTGTTGAACAGCCTGGCGCCCACCTTGGCGAAGCAGACCTTCTGGCCGGCGGCGACGTTTGGTGCGCCGCACACCACCTCAAGCTCCTCGGCTCCGGTGCTCACCTGGCACAATGTGAGGCGGTCCGCTTGGGGATGGGGCCGAACCCCCATTACCTGGCCCACGAAACACTCGCCCCAGTCCCCGATCTCGACGATCTCCCCGACTTCAACGCCGGCCATGGTCAGCCGATGCGCCAGCTCCTGGGCGGGCAGCTCCAGGTCGACGTACTCTCGCAGCCAGGACAAAGGTACTTTCATAGGCCTTTCGCCAAAATCAAGTGGTTAGCGGTCAGCAATCAGCCGTCAGTCTCACCGATGGGTCGATGATCCATGAGTAAGCAGTAGGTCCCCTGTGTCGTTGCCGACAATAGTGGATGACCCGTAGCGGGTTCCACCCTTTAGGGGCTGATAACTGAAAGCTGTAGGCTGAACGCTCACAACGATTGTATCAGAATTGGCGCAAAAACCGGAGGTCGTTGGAGTAGAACAGCCGGATGTCATCAATGCCGTACTTCAACATTGCGATCCGCTCCGGGCCCAGGCCAAAGGCGAACCCGGTGTACTTTTCCGGGTCGTAGCCCACTCCAGCCAGTACCTTGGGATGCACCATCCCGGCCCCCATTATCTCGATCCATCCGCTATCCCTGCAGATGCGGCACCCGTTCCCTTCACCCCGGCAGGCGAAACAGTCGATGGACATATCCACCCCGGGCTCGACGAAGGGGAAATAGTCGCAGCGGAAAC
>CAJWBT010000369.1 GCA_913020235.1 uncultured Chloroflexota bacterium | reverse complement strand
CGTCGGTCCCAAGGCACTCGGCCGCGGCGACCACCACCGGGAAGTATTCGGGCAGGCACCCGGCCATGACGGCGTTGATCGCGACCTTCTCGGCCGTGATGACCCGGTTGCGGTCCGCAATGCGGCACACCACTTCATCGGGTTCCATTCCCGCGTAGTCCAGGAACTCCGCCACCCGCTGCTCCGTTGGCGGTACAACCGGCAGCCCGTCGGTCCAGCCCTTCTCCCAGAAGATATCCATCGCGCTGGACAGATCGTCGGCGTCGATCAACTCGGAACTCCAATTCTTCAATGCCATGGTGTCCTTCCTGTCCGCCCTAATCGATAGTGCGCCACCGGACCAACGGGGTGAAGAAACCGCGCCGGAGCTTCTCTTTCCCGGCCCGCCCTCATGCCGGTGGCCGAGGTCAAAACCGCGGTCATCGGTAGGGGCCAAGCCCCTGATATCATAGTCGATGCGCCACCGTCAGGCAAGCTCCGGCGCCCGCCCAACAGGCACGGGACAATGATATCTAGCGGCGGTCATAATCACGAGCGTGGATAGCGCACCACCCGCATCCTGCTTGCCGGGCCGCCCTTTCCGGTTGCACGGCGCCGGCGGTCCCCGGCCGGTATTTCACCGGTATCTCAAATGTTCCGCTTCTTACCTTCTTGGCGCCCCCCCACCGGACGCGGCCGGTACCGGAGGGTGGCTTGGGCCCAACCTTCCGAGGTCAGGCGACGGTGCAGATTTCCTTCGTATCGGTGGGCGCTCCGATGTTGCGCACCATGTCGCTTTTCCCGGTGGGTCCGCCCACAACCAGGAGGTGGACCAGGTGGGGGTGCGGGTACGTCGACACCAGAGTGTCCGGGTCCAGGTGCAGGATCCACTGGAGGTCTTTGGGTAGCGAGTCCAGCGAGGTGCGGCCGGTGGCCAGCACGTACTTCATCGGGCTCTGGGCGTTCTGGGCCATGTACTCCCGAATTGACTCCTTGGTGTAACCGTCCTGGGCCAAGTTCCGGGCATGGTCCGGGCACATCAGCATCGTGAGGTGGTTCTCGTCCCGCTCGACCCGGCTGGGAATCACCGGTGGGTAGGCGCCGGCCGCGGAGGCCCGGGCCGCCCAGGCGAGAAGAAGCTGGCTGGTGTCGCGCTGATAGTTGGCGTTGTGGAGAATATCCAGGGTGCCGAACACGGTAACGGTGCTCTGCTCCTTCTGAAAGCCCCGCTCCACGTGGAACGGCTCCCAGGGGCTCTCACCCTCGTTCTCCGCCAGGCACATGCTGTACTTCAGCGGGCTGCCGATAGTGTCCATATCCCCGCTGCCCGCGTAGCAATGACCCACGTTCATCAGGGTGAGACGCAGGGCCCTCCCCAGCGCGGTGTTGACCCGGCCGGGTTTGCCCGGACCCAGGGTGCAGCGGCCGCTGTTTATGCCCAACTGTTGGACGACGGGCCCGTTGACCAGCATCATCATGGCGTGGGGACCCGTGGACATGGCAATGGTGCGGGTCGGGAAGATGTTCTGAGGCGTCTGGGTGACGGCCTCCACCGCGGCGATTACGACGGGGAGGTGCTCCGGCTCGCAGCCGGCCATCGCCGCGTTGATGGCCACCTTCTCCACGGTTGCTGCGCCCTCGCCGGGCGCCAGGTAACCCAGGACCTCCAACGGGTCCTGGTCGACATTCTTCAGGAAGGACTCCACCAGTAGCGGCGTGGGAGCGACGAGGGGAAACCCATCGCCGAGGCCCCGGTCCATGTAATCCCGGTTGAACTTCTCCCAGCCCTCCAGCCGGTCGATGCCCCCGAACTTCTCCGTTTCGGCTCGCAGCACGGTGGCTTTCTTGCTGGGGGGCGGCTTGGGCGGTTCGGTGACCAGCGCGGTTGCGAGGCCGTCGAAAACCGCATCCAGGTCCCCTACCGTCTCTTCGCGGCTGCGGCTGGTCAGCGTGTAGGGTATAACGATGAAGGGAAGCTGCGAGACTCCAAACACCCGGGCCGAGGTCTGAAAATCAGCCTCGAATCCCTGGGCGGTGATGGACACCGTGGGCAGGCCGGTCTTTTCCAATTCAGCCATGTCGTGCGCAAGGTACGACGTGCAGGAGCCTCAATCGGCGGTGGCGCCGACCACCACGTCACACTCGGAGCCGATCTCCCGAATCATGTCTTCGGGGATGGGCCTCCGGGCGTTGTAGAAGTGGGTCTCCATGCCGGGGAAACGTTCTTGGAGCCGCTCCGCGACCCGCTCCAGGGCGTAGTTGCCCCCCGGTTTACGGTTCCAGTACAGGCCCAAGCGGAGCCCTTGAAGACTGCTCGGCCGCTCCGGCACGGGCGGGGGCACGCCTAGCTGCGAGGCCAGTTGTGCCACAGGGTTCAAAATTTCCAGATCTGCTGCCATGTTAGGTCACCTCTCTTCTGTCTGAAAAAGCCTGCTGAAAAAGCCTACCAGAATCGGCCTCAACCGGTGAGGTGCATTCCCTCCACTGCAACTCTTTCCTCATCGATTTGAACCTTGACTATTTCCGGGCCAAGACTGGCTCGACGTCGCGAATGATTGAGCGGCCGTGCCGTTCTTCGGCCGCCACGGGCCGCACTGCCTGCCGAGGCTAGGTTACCGCCGCGTCGTTCCGAGTGTCAAGAACCCGAACGAGCGCCCGGGCCGCAGTCAAGCTGCCACGCTGCCCGCCCTTCCGCTGGAGGACGGTGCAGGGTCTGACGCCTGGAGGTCAGGCGGTGCTGCAGATCTCCTTGGTAATGGTGGGCGCTCCAATGTTCCGCACCAGGTCGCTCTTCCCGGTCGGTCCGCCGACCACCACCAGGTTGACTGTGTCCGGGTCCGGTGCGGTGGACACCATGGTATCGGGGTCGAGTTGCAGTATCCACTGTAGGTCCGGGGGCAGCGAGTCCAGCGACACCAGGGTGCTGGCCAGCACGTACTTGA
>CAJWBT010000368.1 GCA_913020235.1 uncultured Chloroflexota bacterium | reverse complement strand
GGGGGGGGGGCGGGGGGGGGCCCGCCCCACCACGACCCGGCCATCATGCGGCTGAGCAACGCCCGACTGCTGGAGACCGGCTGGCACATGGTGGACCGGGCTCTGGAGGCGTTCCAGTCGTCGGAGGACCTGCTGGCCCTGGCCGGCTCGCCGGACCGGCTCGGAGAGTTGGGGCTGATCCTGGGTGGAGACGTTGTCCTGCTCCAGGAGCGGATGGCCATCGCTTCGACCCATATGCCGAAGGTGCAGACGGACGAGTCGACCATGGCGCTTTCGTTCGCCACCGCCATGGTCGAAGATCAGGCCGCCAAGGGCAGCGGCTGGTCGGTGGGCCGCCGTCTCGCCGACTTCGACGGAGGTTCCGCGGCGGAGGCGGCCCGCAACGCCATCAGCTCGATGAACGGGCAGCGGGTGCCTGGCGGCAGCTACCGGGTGATCCTTGGTCCCCAACCCCTGGCCGAAATTCTGGAGTGGGTGCTTCTGCCGGGGCTGCACCTGGACATGTTCCATGCGGGAGCTTCCCCGTTCCTGGGCCGGTTCGGGCAGCAAGTGGCCTCGGAAATACTGACCCTCTACGACGACGGCGCCGCGCCGGGACTTGCCGGTTCCAAATCGATCACCGACGAGGGCCTGCCCACCGGCCGCACCGACCTGATCAAGGATGGAGTTCTCTCCGGGGTCCTCTCCGACTACTACGGCTACCAGCGCATCCTGCACGATCCCAAGGGCCGGGAAAAGCTTGGAGTCGCGCCGGCGCGGGCGGCCCCCGGCATCGCGCCCCGCAACGGCTTCCGCGCCGGTAACGGCGGCGGCCGCGATTTTGGCTCCTTACCCTCCACCACCCCCACCAATCTGATCGTCGAAGGCCCGGACCGGTCCCGCCATGAGGACCTGCTGCGGCTGGTGGGCGACGGCATCTACATCGGGCGAATCTGGTACACTTATCCGGTCAACGGGATCACGGCGGGAGACTTTAGCGGCACCATTGTGGGCGATTCCTACATCATCAAGGACGGGAGGCTGGCCGCGCCACTGAAACCCAACACCTTGCGCATGAACGACAACGTTTTGCGCGTAATCAACAACATCCTGGGCATCGGCTCCGAGCGCCGGGGTACGGTGCGCTGGTCCTCCGATCAGGTTACCTGGGCGCCTGAGGTGGCGGTGGGAGGCTTTCAGTTGGAACAGATCGGCGGATACATGGAGGGTGTCTACTAACACGGCCCAGGAGGCGCCCGGCCCCGGAAACTATCTCAAAACGCGGTTTGACAAGGCTCAGGACCGGCTGTTCCAAGTTGTGCGGTTGTGAGATAGTTAGATGGTTAGATGGTCCCACCCCAGTGGAGGAGACAGAGCATGGCTGCCCATCACGTGGAATTCAGCAAGAAACACGGAGTCGCCACGATCACCCTCAACCGTCCCGAGGCCCGCAACGCCCTGAACCCGGAAATGGTGGCGGATTTGGGCCGGGCGGTCCAATCGTGCCGCAGTTCAGACGTGCGCGCTGTCTTGTTAACCGGGAGCGGAGGCTCTTTCTGCGCCGGCGCCGATGTCAAGGACTTTGTACAGCAACTGGATGATGGCGGGCCGGAAGCCCTCTCGCAACACGTCCGGCGCCTGGCCGGAGCCTTGCATACCGGCGTGGTACTGGGCCTGCGCCGCCTCGATAAACCGGTGGTGGCCGCCATTAACGGAGTGGCCGCGGGGGGCGGATTCAGCCTGATGCTCGCTTGCGACATCCGTATCGCCTCCAGCGACGCCCGGTTCCTCATGGCCTATGCCAACATTGGGGCCACCGCCGACGGCGGGTCCACCTATTTGCTTCCCCGGTTGGTGGGCAGCGCCAACGCGATGGCGATCTACCTGGCCGGACAGCCCATCAGCGCCGAAAACGCTCTGGAAATAGGCCTGGTCACCCGGGTATGCCCCGCGGGAGAGCTGGAGCAGCACGCCAACGAAGCTGCCATGAAGCTGGCCCAAGGCCCCACGGTGGCCTACGGCCGGGTAAAGGCCCTGTTCGAGCGCTCCTGGGATGCCTCGCTGGAAAGCCAGCTCGAAGCCGAGACCGAGTGGATTAGCAATTCCTGCTTGACCGACGACTTCCAGGAAGGTGTCCGGGCGTTCACTGAAAAACGCCAGCCCAAATTCCGGGGGAAATAGCAGCACCTGTCACCGGATTTTGAAACTTGAGCAGGGGCACGCGTGAATCTCCGGGCCGCTATTGTAGCTCTGGCGCTCACCCCGGTCCTGGCGCCGGCCTGCGGGGGTCCCGCGCCTACCCCCAACACCGCCCCGGAACCCACCGGGGCTGCCACGACCGAAGTGCCTACCTCAACCCCCGCGCTCCCGCCCACTGCAATCCCTCAGCTCACCGTTGAGCCGACACCCACGGATGCCCCTACCCCCACCTTGAGGTCCACGGCCAGTGCCACGGCGAAGCCGGCACCACTGCCGACCCCCACTCCCAGGCCGACCGCCACTCCGGCTCCTGCCGACACGCCCGCGCCCGCCTCCACTGCCACGCCCGTTCCGACCCCTACGTCCACTCCCAGCCCCGCGCCAACCCCTACCCCGGCTCCCACTCCGACTCCGGTGCCCACGCCGACACAGGCTGCAGATTATAGATTGACGGTTAACGGCATCGTTGTCGGCCCAAAGCAGGTGACTGTGCCGGTGCCCTTCGGAGAGGTAATCTTAGGACCCTTCCCTCAACAGGCCGGCACCTACCCAAGTAGCACGAGGGTTACGCTCGTCGCGGTCCCCTCGTCCGGGGGGTCGACTTTTGACTGGGTTGGCGCCGACTTGAGCCACGGTGATTATGACCTGCCCCCCGAAAACTGGTCCAGGTGTAATGTTAGGCTTGGACCACAAAGAGGGGGACATATGGCAAGGAACAGACACACGGCGGAACAGATAATCAA
>CAJWBT010000367.1 GCA_913020235.1 uncultured Chloroflexota bacterium | reverse complement strand
AAGTCCTGGGCGACTCTCTCAACGCCAGGACCTTCGCCATGGCGGAGAACCTGGGTCTGCCCATCATGACCATCTGCAGCACCTGCCAAGGGGTGATGAGCCAGGCCAACCGGCGCATGAAGGCAAGCCCGGAGTACCTGGCCCGGATCAACTCGTACCTGGCTGAAGAGGGCCTGGAGTACAAGGGGACCGCCAATCCCAAGCACCTGCTCTGGATACTGGTCGAAGACTACGGCCTGGACAAGCTGGTACAGCAGGTGACTCGCCCCTTGGGAGGGATCAGGGTTGCGCCTTTCTACGGGTGCTACCTGGTGCGCCCCGCCGATGCCCTGGACATGGAGGAGCACCCGGAACGGCAGGACGCCCTGGAGCGGCTGATCGAGACGGTGGGGGCCACGGTGGTGGACTACGCGGGCAAGACCCGTTGCTGCGGCTTCCCCATCCTGACCATAAACGAGAAGAACTCGTTGGCGATGGTGGCCAAGCACACTGCGGATGTCAAGGACCTGGGGGCCGACGCGATGGTGACCCCATGTCCCCTGTGCCATCTGAACCTGGATGGCTTCCAGCCGAAGGCGTCCTCCCAGGCCCAACGCCGGATCGACGTACCCATCCTGCACCTGCCACAGGTCATCGGCCTGGCCATGGGCATCAACCCGAGAGACCTGGGCCTGCGGAAGCACATAATGAGCGCCAAGCCGCTTATCACGAAGCTGGCGGTGGCTAACTAGCGGAATCCTTCGGGAGGGGCTAGCCTCAAGACCGTCATTCCGAGGAGCGAAGCCACACCGTCATTCCGAGGAGCGAAGCCACACCGTCATTCCGAGGAGCGAAGCGACGAGGAATCTGGTGCGGGGGCTCCTCCACGGCAGCTACGTCCCACCACCCCAGAACCCTCGCTTCACTCGGGGTGACAGATCCCGGGGCACTGTTGAGACAAGACCAGGGGGGCCTGGGACTTCTCCTGAAGAGCTATTCCTGTAGCGTCGAAATAACTTCCCGGAAGGCCGCGATGGTCTTCTCCACATCTTCGCCGGTGTGGACTGCGGAGGGATAGAATTTCGGGGCGCCTTTCAGAATCCCCCGCTCCAGCAGCCCGGCGTTGAACCGGGCCATCATCCCGGTATCGCCCGCCAGTCCATCCCGGTAATTGACGATAGGCTGATCGGTGAAAAACACGTCGAAGATGGCGTCCTCGCCGCAGTCCTGGACGGCGATGCCGTTCTCGGCGCAGGTGTCCACCAGGGCGCGGCGCAGCCGGGCACCGGTGGCGCGCAACCCTTCATAGGCGCCGGGTTTGTGCAGCTCAGCCAGGGTGGCCAGCCCGGCGGCGCAGGCTATTGGATTGCCGTTGAGGGTGCCTATCTGGTTGACATAACTGTCGGCAGCGGCGACGCTCCGGTCATAGACGGACAGAATGTCGCTCCGGCCCGCTACCGCCGCCAGGGGATAGCCTCCGCCCATGATCTTGCCCACGGAGCACAGGTCGGGAGTGACCCCATAGTGCTCCTGGGCGCCGCCGTAGGCCAGGCGGAAGCCGGTCACCACTTCGTCGAAGATCAACGGGATATCGTGCCGGGCGGTGACTTGGCGCAGGCCCCGGAGGAACCCCGGCTGGGGCGCCAGCATCCGCTGTAAAGGCTCCACAATCACCGCGGCCAGCTCGTCGTGATGGGCCTCGATGATGGCCGAAGTGGTTTCCAAGTCATTGAAGGGAGCGATCAACATCAGATCTTGAACGGCCTTGGGGATGCCACCGCTGCTGGGCGATGCCTGAGGGAACTCTTCGCCGGCCGACGGGGTGACGCTCATTAAGGCGTAGTCGCTTGTGCCGTGGAAGCCGCCCTCGAACTTCAGAACCTTTTCCCGGTTGCGGTACGCCCGGGCTGCCCGCATGGCTTGAAAGCACGCGTCGGTGCCGCTGGTGGTGAGACGGACTTTCTCGGCACAGGGAATGGCTTCAACCAGCTCCTCGGCAAGCAGCACCGCCTTCTCATTCGTGGCGAAAAAGGTGCTCCCTTGCTCCACCGCTTTTATCACCGCCTCCACCACGGCGGGATGAGCGTGGCCAAGGATCATGGGACCCGAGCCCATCAACCAGTCGACGTACTCGTTGCCGCTGACGTCCCAGATATGGGAGCCCCGTCCTTCCTTGACCAGGAAGCTAAGGTCGTCCCGGACCGAGAGGTTGCCGGTGTTGCCTCCGGGCAGGTACTGGGCCGCCTTTTCCAGCAGCTCCCGTTCCAGCAGCGTGCGCTTTGCCATCTACTCGACCCCCGTCTGTGAATGGTGCTTGCCACCGGGACTGTCGGCGCCTCCCGCCTCATCCCTTTGGCCCGGCCTAGGTTCCTTCGGCCCGGGCCTTTCGCATCACGTCGACCAGCTCCTTGACGCTGGCCGCGGAGTTTTGCAGAGCGGTCTTTTCCGCGTCGGTGAGGCTGATCTCGATGACCTTTTCCATGCCGCCCGCGCCCAGCTTAACGGGGACGCCCACGCAGAGGCCGTTGATTCCGAACTCTCCCTCCAGGTAGGCGCAGCAGGGGAGGATGCGCTTCTTGTCCAGCAAGACCGCCTCGACCATCTGGGTGATAGCGGCGGAGGGAGCGTAGTAGGCGCTCCCGGCCTTCAGCAGGGCCACTATCTCGCCGCCGCCCCCTCGCGTGCGTTGCACCAGTTGGTCGATTCTCTCCTGGGTCATCAGCTCGCTGATGGGGATGCCGCCCGCCGAGGTGTACCGGACCAGGGGCACCATGTCGTCCCCGTGGCCGCCCAGCACCAGGGCCTGCACATCCTCCACCGAAACGTCCAGATCCTGGGCGATGAAGGTCCGGAAACGGGCCGTGTCCAGGATCCCGGCCATTCCGAACACCCGGTTGCGGGGGAAGCCGCTGGCCTCGTATACGTTTTGCACCATGGCATCCAGGGGGTTGGTC
>CAJWBT010000366.1 GCA_913020235.1 uncultured Chloroflexota bacterium | reverse complement strand
GTTGGCAGGTCGATGAATGGGTCGGGCCGGTTTTCAACATAGATGGGAATACGGCTCAGATTCAAATGGATTCCAGCCAGTCAGTAGCGGTGAGACTGAAGTCCACAACGCCAGAACCTACCCCAGAACCCACCCGGGAGCCGACCCGTACGCCCACACCGACACCGAACCCGTCTTTTTGCTTTGCTGCTGGTACACCAGTCCTCACGGCCAATGGCCTCATAGCTATTGAGGAACTGCAGAAGGGTGACATCGTACTCTCCTACGACCACAACTTTCAAACGCGGGTGGAGGCTAACATCTCATCCCTGGTGGAGGCCAATATCGCAGCCGTTGTATCCCGTAAAGTCAACGGTTTGATGAGAGTGGAGTTGGCCGATGGCACAACCATCCAAGTAACCAGAGAGCACCCTTTCTATGCACCGGATGAGTCAAGATATAAACCGATAGGCGAGTTCAAACCCGGGGAACGGCTGGCGAGCATAGGGCAGGATGAAAAACTCGAAGCCATCGTTGTCACCGGTATTAAGGCTGTCAGGGGAGAGTTTACCGTCTACAATCTTAGCGTCGAAAGTAGCCACCACAACTACGTCGCGGCCGGCGTACTGGTGCACAACAAGACGCAGGAGCCGACGCGAAAGCCAACGCCAGAACCTACCCCAGAACCCACCCGGGAGCCTACCCCGGAGCCAACGCCAGAACCTACCCCAGAACCCACCCGGGAGCCTACCCCGGAGCCAACGCCAGAACCTACCCCAGAACCCACCCGGGAGCCAACACCTCCGCCCACGTCCACACCTCCGGGCATCATTCCATCCGGCGAGACAGCGTGGGAATGGGACCTGGGCGCCATAACCTTCCAAGAGGCGCCCAAGACTTGGAGCCTGGAGCTCTCCGAAGACTTCGGCAGGGTGCTTGTGGGCGCCTACGGCGAGGGCAGCTCAACAACCAACAAGTACGCAGGCTGGAACGGCTCCCTGGTGGTCAACGGCACCCCGGTTTGGGAGTTTCGGCGCTGGAACTCCGCTGAAGGAGGCATCATCTACGACTTTCTACAGGGCAAAGAGGTGCTGGAGAGCAGCGGCAGGGGGGAGTTGCTGGACTGCACCGAGCTGTTCCGTCCCGGCGCGAACACGATAACCTATGACCACTTTACCGACGGCGCCCACGGTGTCAAGGTGCGGGTCGAGCGGTAGGCGCCGCACCCACATCGTACCAGCCACGTTGCCATTGGGTTCATTGAACAACGTGGCAACAAGGTGGCAATAACAGAAGCCCGGCAGGCATGCGGGCACATTAGCGAAGGCCTCTGGCAGGTGGGGCGCCTCGCGTTCCTCACCCTCCCGGCGGCTCGAAAAAGCCCTCTTTGATCAATATGGGCATGACGCCGCCCGCGTCGGCGATGTCCCTGAGGGCTTCAGGCAGGGGATTGCCCTTCATCGAGGTGCCTTGGGTCAGGTTCTTGATCTCGCCCCCGGCCCAGTCCACCTCGGCGATATCCCCCTCTTCGAAGAATCCGGCCACCCCTGGGGCCGGCAGCACGGGGATCCCGAAATTTATGCAGTTACGCATGCCCAGGCCGTTGACGGTCTCGGCCAGGATCCCGGCGATCTTCAGCCCGGCGAAGATCCTCCCGATGGCCCGGCCCGACCCGGTGGCGAAGTTGCGGCCCCCCACAATCAGGTCTCCTGGCTGGACCTCTCCGGACCAGCCGGGCCGGTTGGCGGAGAAGCAGTAGGCCGGCTGCTCCGTCGCGGGCTTGATGAAGGCCACGTTGGGGAAGATGAGGTCCGTGTTGATGTCGTCTCCGAACTTCCAGACCCGGCCCCCTGTTGTATTCGATGTATTCGACATGATGCCTCCGGACAAAATCTGCGGTCCAGGCGCGCTCCCGCCCTCCACGGGTCGGCGTTCCCTCAAAAGTACTGCGGAATATGTCAGCCCAAGTGAAGCGGGGGGTCTGGGGCGATGCGTCCAGGCTGCCAAGGAGGAACTCCGCACCAGATTCCTCGTCGCTTCGCTCCTCGGAATGACAGTATTGAGCCAAAGCCTTACAGGTCCCGGGGGTCCGTAATCACGCCCTTTATTGCGGAGGCGGTTACCGCCGCCGGAGAGCCCATGTATATCTCGGCCTTGGTACTGCCCATACGGCCCTGAAAGTTTCGGGTGCTCGAAGTGATGCATACCTCGCCGTCCGCCAAGAGTCCCATGTGTCCTCCATAGCAGAGGCCGCAGGTGGAGTTGGTGAACAGCACATTTGCCGCCAGAAGAGTCTCCACGTACCCCGCGTTCACCGCCTCCCTGAAGATGTTCTGGCTGCCCGGAGTGACGATAAACCGGGTCCCAGGGGCTATCTGGCGTCCTTTCAACATATCGGCGACCAGGGCGATATCCTCCAGCCGGCCGTTGGCGCAGGAGCCGACGAAGGCCTGGTCGATCTTGATGCCGGTAACCTCTCCGATGCCGACCACGTTGTGAGGCACCCTTCCCGGCAGGACCACCTGGGGTTCCAGGGAGCCCAGGTCTATGGTGATGGTGTCCTCGTAGGTGGCGTCCGGGTCGGGAGCGACGGGCTCGAAGGATTTCTGGGCCCGGCCTTCCAGGTAGGCTTCGGTGACCGCGTCGTAGGGGAAGATGGAGAACTCGGCCGAGACCTCCGCGGACATGGTGGTGATGGTGAGGCGCCCCGGCATGGCCATGCTGTGAACACCCTCGCCGTGCCATTCCAGGTTTCGGTTGGCGAAGTCGCCGTATTCTCCTCCCAGGTAATGAATTACGTCCCTGGGATAGACCCGCTCCGGCAACTCGCCTTCGAGAACAACCTTGGTGGTGGGCCCCAGCATGTACCAGGTCTGGCCCTTGCAGATGACATACATCATTTCGGCGCCGCCAAGGCCCCGGGCCAGGCAGTTGATGGCTCCGGCGGAGCAGGTGTGGG
>CAJWBT010000365.1 GCA_913020235.1 uncultured Chloroflexota bacterium | reverse complement strand
GGACGCACCCGGCGGCGTAGATGCCGGTCCGGCGCGTCTCGTAGGGGAAACAGATATAGTTGGAGCCAGCAAAGCCGTGCTTGGTAACCGGCAGGTCCGGCCCCTGCTTGTACTCCAGATGCAGGATCTCCTGCCCTGCCGTGGCCGGGGCCATCCCCGTAGCCAGGACCACCAGGTCAACCTGGAGGCGCACGTTGCCGCCGAGGAGGGTGTTCTCGAGGTCGACCAACAAGTTGCCGTCCGCGTCCTCGGATATCCCCGCCACGTCGGCCTTGGTGAAGAGGATACGGTCTTCTTCCTGGACCTTCCGGTAGAACAGCTCGGCCTGGCCGGGAGTGATCATTTGGTCGTAGATGATGTAGGAGACGGCGTCCGGATTCAGCTCCCGGACGTACTCGGCCTGCTTCAGGGCCACCAGGTCGCTGACGCTGGAGCGGTAGGAGAACGGATCTCTGGATTTGGAGCCGACCCGCTGGATGAAGGCGACGGTCCGGGCCTCCTTGCCGTCCGACGGCCGGGTGATGGCGCCGCTGCCGGCCAGTTCCTCCACCGCGACGCTGTTGACCACGTTGAGGTACTTTCCAAACCCCAGGTACTCGACGCCGGACGGATCATGGGGCTCCCACCCGGTCGCCAGCACGATCGAACCCACTGTCAGAGGAACGGAGGCGCCGTTCTGATGGATGGCGGCCTCAAAGGCTCCGGGTTGGCCGGAGACCTTCTCCACCTGGGCCGAGGTCAGCACCTTTATCCGGGGATGATCCTGCACCAGGCTCGCTTTCTCCCGGACGTCCACCGCTTCCAAGTCTCTATAGGGTGGAAGGGTGGGATACATCCTGTGGAGCTTCGCGAGCCAGCCGCCTAGCGCCGCTGCTTTCTCCACCAGCACTACGTCCGACCCGGCATCCGCCGCTTCCAGGGCGGCGGTGAGGCCGCTAACGCCGCCGCCCACCACCAGCAGGGACCTCTCCGTTGGTTCGGCCTTGCCTGGAGGCGGCTCGCTCTTCTGGGCCCGCACCACGCCCATGCGCAGGTAGTCTTCCGCCAGCAGCTGGGTCTCCGGGTCGTTGGGCGGCTTGCTCCACGCCACCTGCTCCCGGATGTTGACCCTTTCCACCATATCCACGCCGAGGGAATCGGGGGCGAATACGTCCCAGTTGACCCGGCTCGAGCAGGCGGCGATGACGGCGCGGCCCGCCCCAGTCGCCTCGATGTCTTTTCGCAGGAACTCCACACCCTCGGGGACACAAAGAGGGGGATGGACCTTGGCATCCACCCCCAACTCGTTGGACGAGACATCAGCCAGCTTCTGGACATCGGTACACTCACCGATTCCACAGCCCGTGCATATGTAGGTCCGAATGCTGCCGGCCATTATGCTATCGCCCCGCCGTCACCGTTGCCCGGTCCGAGGCGGAGCTTTGCGCCGCCTTCAAGGCCGCCCCCGTGCCGTCCCGGACGGTGGTGGCCACATCCATGGGCCTCCGGGCGACACCGGCAATGTGGACGCCGGTCTTCCGGGACTCCAGGGCAAACCCAAACTCATCGTGCTCCAGGTCCAGGCCCGGTATTCTCCCCTCGCCCGTGTTGGGCACCATGCCGGTGGCCAGGACGACAAGGTCGACGTTCACGCGCACCTTGCTTCCCGCCAGCATGTCGTCCGCCTCCACCGCCAGGTCTCCGGGCTCCGCCCCGTCTTCGATTTTGGCCACTTTGCCTTTGATGAAGTGGATCCCCTCGTCCGACTCCATCCGCTGGAAGAAGTCCTCGTAGGCGCCGCTGGCGCGGATGTCGATGTAGAAAATGTACACCTGGGAGTCCGGGTACTGCTCCCGGACGTAGGACGCCTCCTTCAGGGATGAAAGGCAGCAGATGGCGGAGCAGTAGGGCAGGTGGTTGACATCGCGGGAGCCGGCGCACTGGACGAAAGCGACCCGCTTGGCAGGCGCGCCGTCGGAGGGCCGGAGAATCTTCCCCCTGGTGGGCCCGTTGGGGGCGGCCAGACGCTCCATCATGACGTTGTTGATGACGTTGCCGTATTGGCCGAAGCCCAGGATATCGATCTTCGCGGCGTCATACGGTTGCCAGCCCGTCGCCACGATGATAGACCCCACCTGAAGGTTGATGATGTCGGGCTTCATGTGCAGGTCGATAGCGCCGGTGGGGCAGACCTCGACGCACTTGTTGCAGGTGTCCCCGAGGCAAGTCCCCGGGTCCACGACGTACTTCATGGGCAGGGCCATCTCGTGGGGAAGATAGATGGCCTTGGTCTTGTCCATGCCGTAGTTGAAGGCGTTGGACCGCTCTTCGGGGCAGACCGGAACGCACTGGGCGCAGGCGGTGCACCGGTCGGCCAGCACGAAACGGGGGTTCAGCTTGATGGCGACGTTGAAGCTCCCGGCCTGGCCCGACACGCTCTCCACTTCGGCCAGGGTAAAGAACTTCAGGTGACGGTGTCCGCTCTTGACCCGCCTGAAGTTGATTTCCAGCCCGCAGGCGGGAGGGCACAGCTTGGGGAAATACTTGTGGAACCCGGCGACCCTGCCTCCGAGGTAGGCCTCCTTTTCCACGATGAACACGTCATGGCCGGCCTCCAGGGCCTCGACAGCGGCGGTCAATCCTGCCATACCGCTGCCGATCACCAGGACGCTCGCTTCCCTGGCCTCAGTGCCCGTCAACCGGTCTTCCCTCCGAATCCAGCATACCGGCCGAATCCAGCATACCGGCCGCCTCCGTCACCTCGGGAAACGCGGGCGCCTTGCTCCGCACTTACACCAGTCTGCTCTCTACCCAGTCCAATGTCGAGGCGCACGCTCACGACGAGATCTTCCCAGGAAACGCCATGCTTGAATGACCCACTTTGCCCGCTGCTAAGTAATGTCCTAGTACTAAGTCAACCTGAAACTGATAGTTGTCATTCTTGTATATTGACCCCCAGGGACGGAGGTAAGACCGTTGTCATTCTTT
>CAJWBT010000364.1 GCA_913020235.1 uncultured Chloroflexota bacterium | reverse complement strand
TGGCAAACAGGGTAAGCTCTGTAGCCACGAAGTCCCGGTAGGGCCCGGTCTGGCCGAAATTCGAGATCGAGGTCATGACTACACTGGGGTTGACTTCGGCCAGCTCTTCGTAGGACAGGCCAAGACCGGGCATGACCCGGGGCGCGAAGTTCTCTACCACAACATCCGCATCCTTGAGCAACTCTTTGAAGATACGGACTCCCTCCGGAGTCTTCAGGTTGAGGGTTATACCCAGCTTGTTGGTGTTGAGATGGAGGAATAGCCCGCTCTTTTCAGGATGCGGCTCGTCCCGATAAAAGGGCCCCATATTGCGAGCGGGGTCTCCGCGGCCCGGCGGCTCTATCTTGATGACCTCCGCGCCGAAATCCGCCAGGAGTTTCGTGCAATATGGCCCGGCGATGTAGTGAGTCAGATCGAGAACCTTGATGTCACCGAGAGCGGTGTCCGGCATTGCTATCCTCGCGAAAACTCGAGTTCGGCGGGTCCGACGGCACGGGCACGGCAGGTGTCCCAAGCTGATGGGGCGACGCCTCAAGGTGGGGGTACAGAAAGCTTTTTCGAGTAGCTTCCAGGCAGACTATACACAAATGTATTACCATTGGACACCCCGTTCGCACCACGGAGTGGCCTCCGGCTTTCCCCATTCGCGGATGCAGCTCTCCCTGCGCCCATGACGACTCTGGCAGGACTGGCACGCTGGCGAGCCCCGAATAAGATGCTGCTCTGTCTGGACGTTCGTCTGATTGAGAGCGGGTCCTCAGAGGCGCAAAGGCTTGGGGAAGGCTGGATAACCCGCAAGACTCGCATTACCTGTGGTACAAGAAATAGGGCAAGACCATGTTGTCAAAGCCTAAAATTACACGCGGACCAGTCTCCTGGGAGCCAGTGTCTTGGGAGAGGGAGGGCAGGTCACGGGTCATTCCGTGACTCACGCCGCGGTCGGTCCCGCCCTCGGAGGGAGACAACCGGTGGGCCCTCTATTGAGCGGAGGCGTGTACCTCCGGAGGGGCCGCCACCCGGCTGGGAAGCCTGGCCTTTGGGAGGTTCCAGAACACGACAGCCGCTAACAGGTACAGGGCAATCAGGGGCGTCAGGGCACTGTAGTAGCTGCCGGTGGTGTCGTACACCCAGCCCGCAAACACGGGCATGCCCATGGACGCGAAGCCTTGCGCCATGGAGACTCCTCCCCGGACAGTGGCAAAGCTGCCGCGGCCAAAGAAGTCCCCGATCAGAGACCAGGCCACGCCGTTGACGGCCTCAGCGAAGGAAAAGAGTGAGGCGAAAACGAGCAGTTGCCACAGTGTCCCTCCGCTTACGATAAGCATCACGAGACCGGTTGCTCCCAGGACCATGGTGATGCCCACGATCTTGGGCTTGGCCCATTTGTCGCCCGCCCAGCCTAGAAAGGCCCTGAGCGGGAAGGTAGTGAAGGCGACGAAAGCCACCACGAAGGCTCCCGTGGCCTCCGTTTGCCCCTTCCACACCATCAGTGGCACCAGGTGCACAAACACCCCGATGTGGGCTGAAGACCGCAGACCCATGGCCAGAGCCAAAAGCCAGAAGGTACGCGTTCGAAACGCCTCCTTCGCGGCAAAATCCACGGCGGTCACGTGGCGGCTAAATCGCGCCGGTCCGCTGCTCGAAATGTTCCGGAGGGCCGCAGTGGTGGCCTGGTCCCCGTCGGGCAGCAAGCCCATGTCCTCGGGCGTGCTGCGCATTACAAACGACAACGGGATTACCGCGGCAACTAAGGTCAGGCCCGATATGAAGGCTCCGGTCCTCCAACCAACGGTCAGCACTATAACAGCGACCAAGGGAGTAATGACGAAACCGCCTATGGACTGGCCCATGGTCAAGATGGACATGGCGAGGCCCTTGCGGCGAATGAACCATTGATTGATCGCCGCCATGATGCTGTGGTTGAACCCCGCGTTCATACCCAGCGCGAGGACGCAGATGTACACTAGGAGAAACTCGGTGAAATTGTGAGTTAGGGACAGGAGCATGAACCCCAGGCCGGCCAGGGAGCCTCCGAAGGCAATCATCTTCCTGGGGCCCAGGCGGTCCACCAGGTACCCGGCCAGTGGCCCCTCGAGTCCCCCTTCCAGACGGCCCAAGCCGTAGGCCAATGAGGTGGCCGCCCGGCTCAGGCCGAAGTCACGGGTCACCGGAAGGAAGTACACTGAGAAACCGGATAGAAAGGTGCCCGCTTGCAGTGCATTGAGGACCCCGCCCGCCGCCACCATCCACCAGCCGTAGAAGACCGTTTTGCGACGTGCGTGGGCGCTGCTGCTGGTGGATGGAGGATCCCGCATGCAAGCTCATTCATCTACTAAGATTGAGGGCCAACGGCCATTATAGCCTCCACCTTCAGAAATGAAAAACGAAAGGTGCTCGAGGGGTACAGTTCGATTCAGGCAGTCTTCGTGAGACTCTTGAAGCAGGGCCGTTCCCAGGCAAACAGGATTACCCATGGAGAGGCCGCGGGTAAATCGCCTCCACTATTCTTGGATAGTGTTGGATAGTGGCAGGCGGTTCTGGGCTTTTGCGCTTTGCAGGGAGATGGATATCCCATGAGAGTGGGCATTTGAGTGATTCGGAGACCGGTTGACGCGCTCGCTGTGCTGTTTTATAGTCCACGGCATCCAGGAAGGCCGGAAATAGTTGGATTCGGGAGTTCGGGCCGCCTCGTAATAGGAGCAAGTATAGGAGGTGCAGGAATGTCGGAGCCTGTCGTCAGGACGCCACTGTCTGGTTGGCCGCACAAGGAGCTATTATACGAGACCATAGACGACGGAAGAATTGCGATCATCACCCTGAACCGTCCGGATCGCATGAATGCCAGCGACCCGGGGATGGCGCGGCGCTGGGTGGAGGCATGGACGACGTTTGCGGACGATGATAACTGCTGGGTTGCCATTGTGACCGGGGCCGGCGACCGAGCGTTTTCCGCGGGGCAGGACCTGAAAAT
>CAJWBT010000363.1 GCA_913020235.1 uncultured Chloroflexota bacterium | reverse complement strand
GGAAAAGAACTTGACATTATGTATAATCCAGCTTTGCAGGACCAATGCGAGTGGTCGGTGGTAAAGCGAAGGGACAGAAGCTGAAGGGGGCCGTCGCCCCTGGCGCTCGCCCTACTACCGAGCGGGTACGGGCGGCCATCTTCAACATTCTTCAAGGGGAGTTGTATCAACAAGAGAGGGTGCTGGACCTTTTCGCGGGTACCGGCAGCTTGGGAATTGAGGCCTTGAGCCGGGGAGCAAGCTGGGCGGATTTCGTGGAGCGAGACCGCCGCCAGTGCCAGGTAATCCAGTCCAATCTGGAGACCACCGGCTTCAGCGCCAGTGCTTGCGTCTACTGCTCTGATGTGGACCGTAGCTTGGTCACGCTGGCCGGCCCTTATGAATTGGTGCTGCTGGACCCGCCCTATCGGATGCAAGACCTAGATGAAGTGCTGGGAAAGATTGGAGCGGCGCCCCGGCTGGTGGCTGGGGGCGGCAAGGTGGTGGCAGGGCATTCCAAACACTTGACGCTTTCGCCTCAGTACGGCTTCCTGAGCCTCGTTTCCCACCGGCGCTACGGAGACAATGTGGTGGACTTCTACGTGCGAGAGAACGGCCCGTGACAATCGCAATTTATCCTGGAAGTTTCGACCCGGTAAGCTTGGGGCATGTGGATGTCGTCGAGCGCGCCGGGGCCCTCTTCGACAAGGTGGTCGTAGCGGTTTATGCCGTGCCATCCAAGAAACTATTGTTTGATGCCGACGAACGGGTCGCGCTATTTGAAAAGGCCGTGGAGCACCTGGCCAACGTGGAGGTGACCAAGTTCGAGGGACTCGTGGTCCGATTCGCCAAGCAGACAGGAGCGGCGGCCATCGTCCGGGGCTTGCGAAGCGGTTCTGACTTTGAGTACGAGTTCGATATGGCTTTCATGAACCGAAGATTGGAGCCAGACCTCGACATGGTTTTCTTCATGACCTCCCAGGAGCACATGTTCGTCAGCTCCAGCCTCCTGAAGGAGGTGGCCCAACTCGGCGGGGATGTCCACAGTATGGTGCCTCCCCATGTGGCCGAGGCGGTTTACAAAAGATTCGGGTTGCCGGTCGTTCGAGGGTAGTGGCCGGGAAAAGGGGGACATCATAGATATCATAAATATCATCGACCGAATGGAGACCTTGATTGAGACCAGCAAGACGGTGCCGGTAAGCGGGAATATTCTTATCGATAAGAAGAAGGTCACCGAACTGGTGGACCAGTTGCGCCTAGCTATTCCCCAGGAGGTCCGGGCCGCCGAAGAGGTTCTGTCCCAGAAGGACCACATCATCAACTCGGCTCAGGTCGACGCCCGGCGCACCAAGGCCCAGGCCGAAGACGAGTTCAAGCAGCGGCTGGAGACGAGTGAACTGGTGGCGTTGGCGGAAAGCCGGGCCGAGGAAACCCTGAGGGATGCCGAGCAGCGGTGCGGCCGTATGCTGGATCAGTCAGAAGCCGAGTCCAGAACTCGGCGGACCGAGGCCGATGCCTACGCACTGCGCAGCCTGCGCTCCCTGGAGAGGGAATTGACCTCTCTGAGCGGCTCGGTGCGCAAGGGGATTGAAGTCCTGGCGGGCCAGGCGGTGGCGGGTCTCAACAACGGCCGCTACACCGAGGAATAGCCCAGCCAAATACCCCTCCCTGTCAGCGCACCGCTTAGGAAGGAAAGAGTTTGCAGCCGGGTGGCCAGCGAGGCCGATGCCCTCGCGTCTATGAAGTACCTTGTGCGGTCACCAGCCGCAAAGGAGCCGGTGGTATGGCACCCCGGACCTCAACCGTTCACCAATGACGGTTGAAGTCTGGGGTGTTCTCTTGTTGCCGGCGCCGCAGGGAACGGCCGGAGGGGTTTCCCGCCGCAAATCTCTGTCGCGGGCCAGCCGCAAAGGCAAACTTGGCGGTGGTCCTATTTCGCGGTGGTCAGCAACCCGTCATAGTACCCGCGCATGGACTGGTTCAGCTCCTCCAGCCGCTCTTCCACCAGGTGGCCGACGGTCCTCTCCGGGTAGCTGCCGTTGGCCCGGCGCTCACCGGCTTTATAGCCCGTCAGAATCTCCAGTCCTTCGTCGATGGTCTTGATGGCGTAGAGGTGGAACTTGTTTTCTCTGATCGCCTCCACCACGTCGCCACGAAGCATCAGGTTCCGAAGGTTCTGATGGGGGATCAGAACCCCCTGGGTCCCGGTCAGGCCGAAGATGCGGCACAGGTCGAACATCCCCTCTATCTTTTGATTGACGCCGCCAATGGGCTGGATTTCCCCCTTCTGGTTGACCGAGCCGGTGACTGCAATGTCCTGACGCAGGGGTAGCGCGGAAAGGCTGGAGACGATGGCATATACCTCGGCGGAGGAGGCGCTGTCTCCGTCGACGCCGCTGTAGGACTGTTCGAAGCACAGGCTGGCGGAGAGGGTCAACGGCCGCCGCTGGCCGTACTTGGCTCCCAGATATCCGCTGAGGATCAATACTCCTTTGTCGTGGGTGCTGCCGCTGAGGGAGGCTTCCCGCTCGATGTTGATGATCCCTTCCCGGCCGGCGAAGGTCTGGGTTGTGATCCGGGTGGGGCGGCCGAAGCTGAAATCGCCCAGGTCGTAGACGGCCAGGCCGTTGACCTGGCCCACTACCGAGCCGGTCACCTCCAGCAGCAGCGACCCATCGGCCACCATTTCCCTCATGCGTTCCTCCACCAGGTTCAAGCGATAAAGCTTGTGGGCCACCGCCTGACGCACGTGCAGGTCCTGAACTCGCGGGCGGGATTCCTTGCGGGCCCAGTAGTCGGCCTCGATGAGCAGGTCCTTGATCTGGCCGAACCGGGTGGACAGCTTATGCTGATCGGCCACCAGGCGGGCGGCAAACTCCACCACCTCGGCGGCGGCGCCCGACTCGAAGGGCAACAGTTCCTCGTCCGCACAGATGCGGCATATGAAAGCACAGTAGGCCCGCAGGTTGTCGTCGGTGAGTTCGACGCGGAAGTCGA
>CAJWBT010000362.1 GCA_913020235.1 uncultured Chloroflexota bacterium | reverse complement strand
GGGGCCGGATCACGGGCATTCCCATCAGGTCGCCCATCGTTGATGTGGTGGAATGCGGCACCGGCGGCGGCAGCGTCGCCTGGGTAGACAGCGGCGGTTTGCTCAAGGTCGGCCCCCAGAGTGCGGGAGCCGAGCCCGGACCCGCGTGCTACGATGCTGGAGGAACCGAGCCCACGGTGACCGACGCCCATGTGGTCCTGGGTAGGCTGGACCCGGTCTTCTTTCTGGGTGGCCAGATGCAGTTGAAGAGCAAGCTGGCCTACCGTGCGGTCGAGGAGAAAGTGGCGGGCCCGCTGGGGATGTCGGCCGTGGAGGCGGCCCAGGGAATCATCGACGTGGTTAACGCAAACATGGTGCGAATCCTGCGGGTGGTGTCGATAGCCCGAGGATTTGACCCCCGGGAGTTCGCCCTGGTCGCCTTCGGCGGGGCAGGCCCGCTGCACGCGGCCGAGCTGGCGGCGGAGCTAGGGATTGGACGGGTCATCGTGCCGCCCAGGCCCGGCCTGTTCTCGGCCCAGGGCATGCTCATGGCCGACCTTCAGGCAAGCCTGCGCTTGACGCGGCTCGTGAGGATGGTCCCAGAGAATCTGGATACGATACGCGGCGCCCTGGCCGAGTTGGAGGCGGAGGGTGAGGCCGCACTGGAGCGAGAGCAGGTCCCCGCGGACCGGCGCGAGGTTTCGACTACCCTTGAGATGCGCTACGTGGGGCAGAATTTTGAGCTGGATGTGCCGGTGCAGAAGGCTCCCGAGACGAAGGGCGACCTGGAATCCCTCCTGGCCCGATTCCACGAAATCCACGAGCGGGCATACGGCCATTGCGAGCCCAGCGAGCCGGTGGTCGCGGTGACCTTCAAGGTCCTTGCCGTGGGTAGAATGCCGAGGCCGGCTCCGGAGAAGCTGGTGAGTGGCGGGCCCGACGCCGGCGGAGCATACCTGGGCACTCGCAAGGTGTATTTCAGTCAGGCCGGCGGGCTCATCGAGTGCCAGGCTTACGGCCGGGAGCGTCTGACGGCAGGCAATACTTTGAACGGGCCTGCCATCATATATCAAAGCGACACCACCACCCTGGTCTTGACGGGGCAACGGGCCGATGTCGACGAGTACGGCAACCTGCACCTGGTGGCGTCGGGCTGAGCGCCGGAAGGCGGGACTCGCGGCCTGACACCGGGCCCAGACTCCATCGCAAAGTGCTTGGACCGCACTGAAGTTTGAAGCAATCACTCTGGTATGTAGTCAAGTCAATACTGACAACTGTCATTACCTCGAAAATGTCATGCTGAGCCAGCCGCAGCGGCGAAGCATCTGGGGCGGGGCGTCTCCTCCGCCTCCCCAGATCCCTCGTCCTTCCCTCGGACGACTCGGGATGACAAAGTTGTGGCCCGGTGCGATCGGGGCGCCGAAGATTCCGCGCGAGGCGAGAGATTTCCGTGCGATGGCAAGATTCTGTCAAATCCATAGTGTCTGAGCACGAGCGTCGGTAACAGGCCAACCGGTCTATCGAGGTAGATGTTGGACAAGTATGCGTTAGCAAGGGTCATTCACGTGGTGGCGGTAGTGCTTTGGATTGGCGGCGTAGCCATGGTCACTACCGTCTTGATACCTGCTATAAGGAAGATGAAGTCGGGTGCGGATCAAGTAGAGATTTTTGAACGGTTCGAGTCACGCTTTGCGTGGCAGGCAAAGATCACAACTCTTCTGGCCGGCCTGTCAGGCTTCTATATGCTCAACTACATCGACGCGTGGAACCGGTATACAGAACCAAAATTCTGGTGGATTCACGCCATGACTTTGGTTTGGGCAATATTCATGTTCGTGCTCTTTGTGGCGGAGCCGCTGTTTTTGCACCGGCTGTTCCGGAAACAGGCGCAAAAGGACCCGGTCAAAACATTGGCTTTCGTGCACCGTTTGCATATGATCTTACTGGTCGTGAGCCTGGTGACCATAGCGGGAACGGTAGCGGGCAGCCACGGCTGGTTCGTGTTCTAGCGCTGGAATTCGATGTCCAATTCGCGGGCGTGACGAAACATCGTCACGTTTGTCCCCAGTCACCGGCGGGTGTGCTAAACTGGGACCAGCCTGGTGAGGAGGAGTGAGATGGCCACTGTGGAAAAGAAACGGATCGGCTTGCTGGTGCCGGCCCGCAACCGCACGATGGAAGACGATTTTTCAGGCTGGATGCCTCAATCGATGGCTCTCAACACCATGCGGATGTACTTCCCGCCGACGGAGCCCGCCACGATGGAAGAGAGGCTTCAGATCATGGACGACCGGGTAGGCGAATCGGCACGAATGGTCGCCCTGGTCCGCCCCGACGTTATCGCCTTCGGTTGCACCAGCGGGAGCTTCCTGCACGGCTTGGGGTGGGACCTGAAGATGATCGAAGAGGTCCAGGAAGCTGCCGGAGGAATCCCGACGGTGGCCACGGCGCGTTGCGTCGTCGATGCCCTCAACGAGCTGGGCGTGAAGAAGATCGCGGCGGCGTCGCCCTACCCACCGGAGGTCAATGAGAGGCTGAAGAAGTACCTGGGCGAGGCCGGGTTTGAAGTGGTCAGTTTCGACTATGAGGACGGGCGCAGGGTCGGCAATGTGGATCTCTTCGACCCGGACCTGGTGTTCGAGCTGGGGAAGCGGGTGGACCGCACGGAGGCTGAAGCCATCTTCATCAGCTGTACCAATCTCCGAGCCGCGGCCATTATCGAGAGGCTTGAAAAAGAGACCGGCAAGCCGGTGGTGACCTCCAACCAGGCCACGTTCTGGGCATGCCTGCGTAAGCTAGGAGTTGACGAGTCCATCCAGGGGGCTGGAAAATTGCTGCGGGAGCGCGTCCCGGCCTGAGCGCCGAGTCCGAGTCCCCAACGGGACCGGTTCCCGGGGACTGGACCCCCCACTCGAACCCTCCCCCTTTCGCCAGGGGGAGAGAACTGTGCAACCGGGAACATAGGTTACATATAGACCGGGGACATAGGTAACACTAGAG
>CAJWBT010000361.1 GCA_913020235.1 uncultured Chloroflexota bacterium | reverse complement strand
CGGACAGGCCGTTGGCGATGCCCCGGCCCGATGAGTGGTCGGTCAAAGCCATATAATCGTAGCCCTGGGCGGCTGCGGCGGCGACCATGGTCTCTATCGGGTCGCGGCCGTCACTCCAGTCGCTGTGCAGGTGCAGGTCTCCCCGCAGGTGGGCCTCTTCCACCAGGCTGGGCAGCCGGCGTTCCTGGGCTGCCTCCAACTCCCACATTCCCACCCGTAGCTCCGGGGGAATACAGGGCAGGCCGAGCCGGGCGTAGAAGCCGGCTTCATCGGGGAACACCTCCATGGCCCCGGTGGCCAGGTCCGTGATGCCGTACTCGTTCAGCGACAGGCCCTGGCGTTTGGCGAAGTCTCGCAGCCGGATGTTGTGCTGCTGGCTGCCGGTGAAGTATTGGAGCATCGCACCGAGAGAGTTCCCGTCTCCCAGGCGTAGGTCTACCTGGATCCCCGGTTCCACCACCACACTGGTCTTCTTGGGACCGCGGACCACTACCTCCTGCACCAGCTCAAGAGAGGCCAGGGCATCGGCCGCGTGTTCCGGCTGGGCGGAGGTGCCCACTAGGTCGATGTCTCCTATGGTCTCTTCCCAGCGGCGCAAGCTCCCGGCGGGGAACAGGAGAGTGATGTCGGGGCACTGCTGCCGCAGCCTGCCGATGATTTCTTCGGCCAAGGGTAGCGCCTCGCCGATGGGGGTCCGCCGGTCTTTGGTACGCAGGGACTGAACGTGGCGAAGGATGTTCTCCGCCGCTTTTTCCCCCATCCGGGGAAGGGCGGCCATCCTTCCGTCACCGGCGGCCTGCTCGACACCCTCGACGGTACTGACGCCCAGCTCTTGGGTGATGAGCATAGCCGTTTTCGGTCCGATGCCGGGGATGTCCATCAAGGTCAGGACGCCGTCGGGCAACTCCTCCACCAGCCGGTCGTAAGTGGAGACGCGGCCCGTCTCAAACAGTTCAAGGATCTTGTCGCTGATGGCCCGGCCGATCCCCGGTATCTTCTTCAGGTCGGCGCCATCCTCCACCGCTTGGGCCAGGGGGAAAGAGAGGTGGCCGATGGTCCTGGCCGCCCGCTGGTAAGCGCGGACCTTGAACACACTGTCCCCTTTCATTTCCAGCAGGGTGCTCAGGGTCTCGAAGAGTTGAGCTATTGTCTGGTTGTTGACTGCCACGAAGACGCCTTAACAAGCCCGGTCCGGCCCGCGCGCGAGGTATGCTGCACAGCGGATTTGGCAGCCGCTGTGGTGTAACGCATCGGCCGGCATTCTTGTGCGCCGAATCTTAGCATTATCGATCATGCCCTCCCGGTATCGAGGGATAGGTCCCAGACCGGCAACCCTACCGGTCCCACCGCCACCGGGCTGATATAACTGCCGGATTTTCGTCTGAGGTGGCCACCAGGGTCTCCAAGCGCTCGGGATGGCCTTAAAACGCCTCGTAGGCGTGCCAATTGGGGCCGATCCGGGGTTTCGCCGGTTTCGGCGCGGTCAGGTCATCCGGCCGGATTACCGCCGTGAAGTCCAAAGAGGAGATGGTTCATAAACGACGACAGGTACCGGACTCCACTGATGGCTTGGGCATAACCCATCCTCGTGGGCCCGATCACGCAGATCGTACCGCCGAGTTGGTCCGGTATCCCGTATCCGCAGACAATCACCCCAAAATGTTGCAGCGCTTCGGGTGAGTTCTCTTCGCCAATGTAGATGGCAACGTCTTTGTCCCCGGCCGCCATGGAGAGGACGTTTTCCACCAGGACCCGTTCCTCCAACATCGACACCAGGTCCTTAACGCGGCCGCCCTCGGAGAACTCCGGCTGGCTCAACAACAGCCGGAGCCCGTGGACGTAGTGTTCCTGAGAACTGGAGGTTTCCGCCTCCCTCAACATGACCACGGAGTCGCGCATCACCCGGTTTTCCAGGGGGGTCAGCTCCATCCGATTCCCCTCTATTTCGCCGCGGGTCAGGCCTCCGAGGTGAACGTTCAGCTTCTCCGCCACCCGGTCCAACGAGTCCTGGTCGATCCCTTCATCCATCGGCAGCAGCCGGCGGAGCAGACGTGACTCTTGCAATACGATGATCAGAAGAACCAGGAACTCCTGCAGGTAGACCAGTTCGATGTGCCGGAGGCGAGGTGCGCTGGCCTGCGGTACCGTGACGATGGCCAGGTTGGCTGTGATCGCGGCAAGAATGGACGCGCACTGCTGGCTCCAAACCTGCAGGTCCGGCTCGGTCTGGTTCAGGCGCTGGTCGATCTCCTGGCGCAGGGCGAAGGGAAGCTGTGGCAGCTCCCGCAACGACTCCACGTAACAGCGATAGCCCAGGTCCGATGGGATACCGCCGGCAGACACGTGGGGTCGGGATATGTAGCCCTCGTCGGTCAGCTGAGACATGGCGCTACGCACGGTGGCCGGGCTGACCTTGGTGGCAGACAGGCGGGCAATTTCCTCAGAGGAGACCGGGGACGCCGTGTGGACGTGTTGGTCCACCAGAATGTTCAGTACGGTCCTAGCACGATTCGACAGCATAAGTGCCCCGCTACTACCAAGCTGTTCTGCCCACGAAAGCGCGGTTGCGGTCGTGTCCGGGAGTCAACCGTCCTCGGCGGTTGCAACCGTTGACCCAGGCTACGCTATATTATTATACTACTATATCCAGCCGGGACTCCCAGTGCCCGCCGTGCCCGCGGGAGCAGCCAAGCTCCGGACCAGCACAAGAGGCGGCCTCTGGCTCCATAATGTGCGAAGCTGAGGGTGTGGGAGGACCTGGATACTGGAGTTAGATTCCCGGAGATTCAAGGTCATGCCAATAGCCTCCTGGCTGGGTGTATCCCCGCGAAGTTCGGGTGACCCGATCCCCGGCGAGCAAGTTAAGGTGGTGCTGGTTTCAATGGTGCATAGTTTAGGTCGGACCCCGGCGAATCTGCGGGACTGGTTGCAGTCATGGACATAACCTGGCTGGGCCACGGGTGCTTCAGGCTTCGTTCA
>CAJWBT010000360.1 GCA_913020235.1 uncultured Chloroflexota bacterium | reverse complement strand
ACGAAGAGTTCTACAACGAGGAAGAGGTACACGAGAAGCTGGAAGAGTTCATCGACCTGTGCATCGACCGCAAGGAGATGGCCGTCGTATAGAGACAGGCCCCCTTCTTCTTGACCGGGTAACATTTTCTGAGCCGCCAGGTCCTGGGCGGGGCGGCAACGGCGCACGAGCGTCTACGCCGCCCCGGTCAGTCTCCGGCAAGTCTGTCCAAGATCCCCCGTCACCCGTCGACAAGCTCCAATCGGGCTATGGGCTTGTCCGAAGGCCGCAGGGGATTGCTACGAGAACTGCGAAGGGACCTCCCGTGGGGAATGAGAGCGTGGCCAACCGCGACGAAACTGCCTTGGGACCCTACCGGGTCCTGGACCTCACCAACGAGTTGGGCGTCTTCGGCGCCAGGATGCTGAGCTGCCTGGGCGCGGACGTGATAAAGATTGAGCCGCCCGGTGGGGACCCCATGCGTCGCCGTGGCCCGTTCTTCCATGATTCGCCCGACCCGGAGCGCAGCCTGTTCTGGCTCCTGTACAACGTGAACAAACGCAGTGTGACCCTGGACCTGGAGTCCGTGCCCGGCCAGCAGCTCTTCCGTCGGCTGCTCAAAACGGCGCACTTCGTACTCGAGTGTTTCCCGCCCGGCTATCTGGACAGCCTGGGCATCGGCTATGAAAACCTCAAGGAGGAGAACCCCTCTCTGGTGTGGACCGCCATCGGGCCCTTTGGCAGCCAGGGACCCAGGGCTGGCTGGAAAGGCGGGCATCTGGTGGCCAGCGCCATGAGCGGCTTCCTTCAGAGTACCGGCTCTCCCGACCTGCCGCCGGTCCAGGTGAGCCTGCCGGTGACGGA
Organism: uncultured Chloroflexota bacterium; assembly: GCA_913020235.1. Next base: position 2,143 of record CAJWBT010000360.1, on the reverse strand, counting down.
GCTGATGACCGGCAGCTATGCCTGCGTGGGCACCATGATGGCCCACTTTCATCGCCAGCGGACCGGGGAAGGGCAGTATGTGGACGTGTCGGCCCAGGAGAGCATGATGGCGGCCACGCAGACCACCTCCGTCGTCTACAAGAGCCACGGCGTCGTGGGAAAACGGGACCCTTCAGGTCCCTATCTGCCCGGCATCCGGTACGAGCGGCGGCTCTTCGCCTGTCAGGACGGCTACATCACCTGCTACGTCACCTACTGGCCCGATCGCCGGCAGGTGCGCGAGTGGCTGTCAGGCGAAGGCATGGGGCAGGAGCTGTACGGGGAAGAGTGGCACGAGGTGTTCGAGGAAGGGGGCGAATTCTCCGACTCGCAGCGCACCCGGATTTATGAGCTGTTTGAGGCCTTCGCCCTGGGCCACCAACGCGACCATTTGGTGGAGGTGGGCCAGGGCCGGGGCATACAGGTGTGTGCGGTCAAGGGGCCGGACCAGGTGTTCCAGGACCAACACCTCCGAGAGCGCGAATATTTCGTCAACCTGGAACACCCGGAGTTGGGCGCCGAGCTTCCCAGCCAGGGCGCCCCCTTTCGCATGGGAGAAAGCCCCTGGCGTATATTGAGAAAGGCCCCCCGCATCGGCGAGCACAACGAGGAGATATTTCTCGGGGAGCTTGATCTCTCCCCGGCTGAGCTGACGGACCTACGGCAGCAGGGGGTCGTGTAGCGGCCCGCTGACTCGCGTCCCCGGAGGTGACCCATGGACCCAACGCAGGCATTGGATGGCATCAGGGTCGTAGACTTCTCCATCGCCGGAGTCGGCCCCTTGACCACCCACCACTTCGCCGACTTCGGGGCCGAAGTGATAAAAGTTGAAACCTCCACCCGCCTGGACGTCATGCGCCGGCACGGCCCCTGGGTGGGTGGCCCGCCGGACGCCGACAAGGCCGTCATGTTCCACCGGTATAACCAGAACAAGAGGGGCATCCAGCTGAACCTGAAACGGCCCGAAGGCGTGGCTCTGGCCAAAGGCCTGGTAAAGGTTGCCGACGTGGTTGCGGAGAACTGGACCGTGGGGGCAATCGACAGGCTGGGGCTGGGCTTCCAAGACCTGAAGAAGGTCAAACCCGATCTCATCATGATTGCCATGTCTCTGGCGGGCCAGTCTGGGCCCTACCAGAATTTCCGGGGACACGGGCCGGTCCTGGCCGCGATGACCGGGCTCTACGAGGTCACCGGCTGGCCCGATAAGGAACCCATGTCTCCCGGAGGAGCGCTGACCGACCATTTCTTGCCCCCGGTCTGGGTGACGGCGGTTATGGCCGCGTTGGAATACCGCAACCGGACGGGCAAGGGCCAGTTCATCGACGCCTCGGACTTTGAGGCCGCCATAGACCTCCTGGGCACCGCAATAATGGACTACAGCGCCAACGGCCACGTTCAGACCCGCCGGGGAAACAGTGACCCCGAGGCCTCTCCCCACGGCGTCTACCGTTGCCAGGGCGATGACCGCTGGTGCGCCATCACTGTCTTCAACGAGGAGCAATGGCGGGCCTTTTGTCACGTGCTGGGCAACCCGCCCTGGACCGAAGAAGAGCGGTTCTCCACGGAACCGCAACGGCGCGAGCATACCGATGAGCTAGACCGCCTGATTGAGAATTGGACCCAGCAAAGAGACGCCGAGGAGGCCGCAACGGTTCTCCAAGAGGCCGGCGTGCCGGCCGGTATTTCTCTCGACAGCGCTCAAGTGAGGGATGAACCCCAGCTAGACCACCGGGGGCACTTCTGGGACGTGGAAGACCCCGAGGCGAAATCCTTTACCTATGAGTCATCGCCCTGTGCCCTGAGCGCAACCCCGGCCCGCTTCCGGCGCACGGCGCCATCCCTGGGCGAGGCCAACGGCTACGTCTACTCCGAACTCCTGGGCCTCTCCGACGGGGAGTTCGCCCGACTGGTGGAAGAGGGCGTTATCGAGTGAACGGGACCGCTCCGTGAACCTTCCGTCCGCCCGGGGGCAGGTCCGCTAAGAAACCTGTTCCCGCGGCCTTGCCTCAAGAGTTCCCTGGCGGATGTCACCCTGGCGGATGTCACCCCGGCGGATGTCACCCCGGCGGATGTCACCCCGGCGGATGTCACCCCGGCGGATGTC
>CAJWBT010000359.1 GCA_913020235.1 uncultured Chloroflexota bacterium | reverse complement strand
GGTACTTTTCCTTGATGTAATCACTGGCATTGAAGAGCATCGCCGGAAAGACGATAGTGTCGAAAATCCTGCCGGTCAGCCAGGTCTTGTGGGTCTCGGTTTCTGCCAGGAACATGCCCAGGGTATCGAGCCCGCCACCCCCGAATTCTTCTGGGACTCCCAGGTTCCACAACCCCAGGCCCTTCACTTTTTCCCGGAGCGGGAGCCGAATCTCGTCGGGAAGCTCAAAGTCGTCGTGGTAATCCCGCTCGTACGGGATAATCTCGGTTTCTACGAACTTGCGGATGGTGGTCTGCACCATGCGCAGCTCCTCTGGTATCTTCAGGTCCATGTTTCCCTCTCCCCAAACCTCTGGTCCAACCGGCTATTCGGCCGGCCGCAACATGATGTCTCCCAGGGACATGGCAGGAACCAATGCGCCGGGACCACTCTCAAGTGCGGCCCGCTGCCGCTCCGGGCGCCACGTGATTACTCGACTACTTTGCGGAAACCCCTGAGGAGGTTCCGGGCCACCACCCATCGGTGTATGTCGTTGGGTCCCTCGATGATCTGTACCGCCCGCACATCGCGGTACAGCCGCTCCAGGGGCAGGTCCTTGGAATAGCCCGCCGCCCCGAAGATCTGGATGGCCCTGTCGATGACTCGGGCCGCCATCTCGGAGGTGTAGAACTTGGCCATGGACAGCTCCTGGCGCACGTCAATCCCGTTTTCGATTCTCCAGGCCAGGTCGATCATCATCGTCCGTGAGGCGTGGACCTCCACCATCGAATCCGCCAGCTTGCACTGGACCATCTGGCGGTTGGCCAGGGGCTCGCCGAAGGTGGAGCGCTGATTGGCGTAGTTCACGGCCATCTCCAGGGCCCGTTCCGCCGGGCCGAGGCACCAAGCAACATTCCTGACCCGGGTCCTCGACAGATGTCCCTGAGCGTCTCCCCATCCCTCGCCTTCCGGGGTAAGGCGGTTGACGGAGGGCACCACGCAGTTATCAAAATGGGACTCCGATGTTTCGGAGAACCCCATCATGTAGATGGGGCGGTCGACCACGAAGCCCGGGTTGTTCCGGTCGACGATGAAGAGGGTGATCCCCTCCCGCCGCTGGGTGCCCTTCATGCGGGCCTGAACGATCATATAGTCGCACCGGTGGCCCCACCCATTCCACATCTTTGCGCCGTTGAGGACGTAGTTATCCCCATCGCGCTGGGCGTTGGTGGTGATTCCGGCAAGGTCTCCGCCGGCCCCGGGCTCGGTGAGCCCCCAAGCGCCTCGCAACTCCCCACTCAGGGTGGGATACAGGTACTTTTCCTTGAGGTAGTCGCTGGCCCCATAGAGCAGGGGATTGGCCCCGGATTCGAACAACCTGGTGGAAAGCCAGGTCTTGCGGGTCTCGTTCTCGGCGAGGAGCAAGCCCAGAATGTTGAGGCCGCCACCCCCGAACTCGGTGGGTGTGCCCAGGTTCCACAGCCCGAGTTCCTTCACCTTCTCCCGGAGCGGCAGCCTGATCTCGTCGGGAAGCTCGAAATCGTCGTGATACTCCCGCTCGTAGGGGATGATCTCGTTCTCCACGAACTTGCGGACGGTGGTCTGCACCATCCGCAGCTCCTCCGGAATCTTCAAATCCATATTTCCCGGCCTCCCTTCCTAATGCTTAGTCAACTTGGTCTTAACAGAATGTCATTCTGAGGAGCGGAGCGACGAAGAATCTCAGCGTAACGACGAGATTCTTCGCTTCGCTCTCAATGACAACTATCAATATTAAGCTGACTGAGTACCAGTTTCTCAGCCTATTTGCGGCTGTATTCGCGAGAGCAGAACTCTTCCGGAAGGTCCAGGGGGACCTCTTCTTTCAAGAAAAGGTTCCCCCGGACCCCTCTAAAAGGACCCCGGGCAGAGCGGCTTCATGCCGGCCCGCTGCCGCCGGCCGAGCGCCTAGGCCACGGCCTGCTCCGCCTTCAAACTGCTTATGTCACTCGGTTGGTAGCCCAATTCTTTCAGGATTGCGTCGGTTTGCGCACCGGACTCCGGCGCCGGCGTGAATTTGGTGAGGCCCGGCGTTTCCGAGAAGCCGATGGGCACTCCAATCTGGCGTATTTTGCCCAGCACCGGGTCGTCAAGTTCCCCGACCATTCCCCGGTGCTGTATCTGGGGATCATTCAAGGCCTCGTCGATGGTGTAGACCTTGCCGATGCAGATGTTGTGGTCCTTCAACAGGTCCCACCATTCGTCCCTGGTCCGGGTCCGGAAGATCTTCTCCAGCTCCTGGTGTACCTTGTCCCACTCTTCTGTGGGGGGCTCGTCCTGATGGCTGGGGGCTTGCTTATACGGGAGCAGGTCCTCCCGTTCGATGACACGGCAGAAATTCTCCCAGAAATGGTGCTCGATACACCCGATGGTAAACCACTTATCATCCTTGGTCTCGTAGGCGCTGTAGTAAGGGTACGAGCCGGCGGTGGCGGGCTCACCCCGTTCGGGGCCCACTCCGTCCAGGATATGGCTGTAGAGGGCTGAGGAGCCGCTCATGATGCTGACCACGCCGTGGACGTAGGATACATCGATGTGCTGGCCCTTTCCCGTGTGTTCCCGGGCCATCAGGGCGGAAAGGACGCCGATGACTCCGTGCAGGGATGCCGAAGAGAGGTCGGCGATCAGGTTGAGGGGCTCGACCGGGGGGCCGCCCCGGGTGCCGAGCATGTCCAGGACACCGGACATGGCCATGTAGTTCAGGTCGTGGCCGGGGAGGTGGCTGTATGGCCCGGTCTGACCGTAGCCGCTGAGCGAACAGTAAACGAGCCGAGGGTTGATGGCGTGTACGGTGTCGTAGTCCACGCCCAGCCGCTTGGCCACCCCCGGCCTGAACCCCTCCACCACCACGTCGGCCGTGGCGGCCAGCTTTTGGAAAACCTTCTGACTGGAGGGCAGCTTCAGGTCCAGGACAATGCTCTTCTTGTTGCGGTCGAGCCCCTGGCGTCGAATCCTTTGCTCCCGGTCGG
>CAJWBT010000358.1 GCA_913020235.1 uncultured Chloroflexota bacterium | reverse complement strand
CAAACAGGAAGTTGTTGCACGGGTCCACCCATTCCCGCATCGACTCCATCAGCTCATCGGCGTTCTTGGCCCGGAGCATCTCCGGCAGGATGTCTGGCCAGGAAGAGGGTCCGTCGGTGGCGGTGTATCTGAAGGCCACGCCCGCCCCTGTTTCGGGACTGCCGGAGATCACCGGTCCGTGGTGGGTAACCCAAACCGGCAGATCAACGTCTTCGCCATCTTTCACTTTGATCTTTTCGTGGTGGACCTCGGTGCGCCGCCACTGTCCCTGGAACAGGTAATACTTGGGATCGTCATTCTTGAACCGCTCGATGTACAGGTCTTGATAGTCGGCGGCCGTATGGGTCACACACCAGGCCACCCAAGAGTTGTGCCCGAAATGGGGAAAACCCGGCAGGCCGGGAAAAGACAGGCCCACCACGTCGAACTCGGGGCAGGCCAGGTGGTTCTGGTAGTAAACGTTGGGAGTGTCCAGCGCCCGGTGGGAGTCTCCGGCCAGGAGAGGCTTTCCGGAGGCCGTGCGGGCCCCGGATATGACCCAGCTGTTGCTCCCGCCATCGGTTTCATTCAGGTAGTTGAGGGCGGCGGCTCCCCGGCTCAGCTCTTCCAGTCCTTCGGCCAGCGGCCCGGTGTAGAGGGCGCCGGGTGGCAGAATCAACAACTGGCCGGGCTCGTAGCCGGGGAACAACCTTGCCGCCCCCTCCGGACCCAGCTTGCCGACCATGCGGGCCCGCCACACTTTGGACTCGAACACGCCCATCAGGATGTGCCGGACCTTGTACACGATCAGGCCGTCCCAGGGCTGCCAGGGCTCCGGCTCCAGGCCCGTGATCCGGTACTCGACAGGAAGGCAGGGCGTGCCCTCCGTGCCATCGATGAAGGCGTTGACCCCGCGTGCGTAGGCGTCGAGGATAGCTCGAGTTTGGCCGTTCACCGCCTGGTAGTCCAGACGGGCGGAGGCTTCCAGCCGGAACCGGCGCATCAGCTTGTCTTGCTCCAAGGCCGGCGCTCCAACGGCTTCCGCCCAGCGGCCAGACCCGCGCCTCCGGTCGTACTCCATTTGCCACAGCCTGTCCTGGGCGGTGACATATCCCTGGGCGAAAAAGGCATCCCACTCGCAGGATGCCCGGATGTGGGGAATGCCGAACCGGTCTCGATACACCTCCACCGGTCCCGCCAGCCCCTCGAGGTGGACCACCCCGTCCAGCTTGGGCAAAGCCGCCTGCAAGTCTTGCTGGGCAATCACTGTACCCTCCCGCCGGTTCCCCGCCTTCTAATCTTAGCCAGTCCTCCGCGAGAAACCCTTGTGGATATTCCCCGCGCGGCGCCATTGGGCGCCCTGAATCCCCGAGCCTTGGCGCCAGTTCTCCAGCGATGCCCTGGGGTTAGTCGTGGTCTATGGTGATCTTGACCGCGTATTTCTTCATCATGGCTTCGTCCAGTTCCACGCCCAGGCCCGGCTTATCCGACACGGTCACCTCGCCGTTCTTTACTATCGCGGGCTCGGTGACGATGTCGTTCGGGAACCGCTCCAATGGGCTGCCATAACCGATGGGCGGGCGCACCCACTCCATGGCGGCGGCGAAGTGATGCAGCGCGGCAGTGCCCACGCCCAGGGGGTGCCCCGAGCCCATGGTGACGGGGAGGTTGAAGGCACGGGCCACCTCCAAAAACTTGCGGCTCAGGGCGATGCCTCCTACCTCGGGAAGCTTCAGGCACATCACGTCGGCTGCTCCCAGGTGGGCGGCCAAAGCCACGTGGCGCGCCGAAGTGAGCATCTGATCGGCGGCGACCGGTGTATCCAGGGCGGCGGTTACCTTGGCCATGCCCAGGAAGTCGTAGCGGGACACCGGCTGCTCCACGCAGGTGATGAGGTCTTGCACGGGCTTCAGGGTCTGGATGGCCACGTCGGCGGTGTAGCCCTCGTTGGGGTCCACCTCCAGGGGCGGCCAGTCCCCTACGGCCCTCTTCACCGCCAGGAGGCGCTCAATGTCCTCACTCGGGTCGAAGCCTATCTTGATGGTGAGGGTGTGATAGCCCTGCTCCTTGAGGGCCACCGCCCGCTCCGCCATCTCCCCGGGTGACTTGATGGGCAGGCTTCGGGTGAGGGGGATGGTCTTTCTAACGGCCCCGCCCAGCAACTGATACACCGGTACCCCAAAGGCTTTTCCCATGATGTCGTACAGGGCGTTGTCCACGGCGTGAAGGGTGGAGAACCAGGGGCAGTCCATGCCGCCCAACTTGTTGATAATGCGTTCGATGTCCAGGGGGTCTTCGCCGATCAGGGCGGGGGCGAAGTGTTTGGTGAGGACGCCGGTCATCACCTCCTGGGTCTGGCCGCGTTCATGGCGGGCCACGGCCTCCCCCAGCCCCACGATGCCCTGGTCGGTGTGTACCTTGATGATGACCTCATCCCGAGCAGCGGTGGAACTGCTGGCCATGACGTAGGCTTCGGGATAAGGGATAGTCACCGGAAAGACCTCTACTCTGGTGATTTTCAACTTATCTCTCCCTTCCGGCTGCGGACGCAACCGCGTTGGCTTCCCAGTGGCAACCCGCCCAGCCTCGTACTGGGCACCGTTTTCAGAAAAGGGAATTGTACCCAAGCCCCTGGGCCGTGACAACCCGGCCGTTCGGGCTGCGCACCGGTCAGCCCGGCGACAAGCTTGAACAGGACGAATGCCACGAAACCGACAGGCCCAGTCGATGGCAAGCGGCAGCGCGCCGGTCGGGCCAAGACAGTGTGTCATACGCCGGTACACCGGACGGCAAGAGCCAGGGGATTGACGGAATCGGCACCCCCGTCTAACATCCCAATAGTCAAGACCGAGCAGCCATTCGCCGGCGCCCATGATCGGCGCAATCCTTCTCACCGGCCCAGAGATGTCGGCGGCCCGGTGAACCGAGGTTCCATATGCAGATTACCGAGCACGTGTACAGCACCCACATCGTTGAAGACCAGAATACCTTCGGTGCGATGCACCCCGGCG
>CAJWBT010000357.1 GCA_913020235.1 uncultured Chloroflexota bacterium | reverse complement strand
TGGTGCTGGGCCTGGCGATGCTGGGAAACATGTTCGTGGCGGGGCTGGCCGGCGCCGGTGTGCCGTTGCTGCTGCGGCGTCTGCGCATGGACCCTGCCGTGTCCTCGGCGGTCTTCGTCACCACATTTACGGATGTCATCGGCTTCCTGCTGTTTCTTGGCTTGGCGGCCGCCTTCATCAGCTACCTGGAGTAGCCCGGTGTGTCACGGAATGCCGCCCGCTGCGACCGTCGCCCCGCGGAAGCGGGGAAAGGCCAGGCCGGTAAAGTTGTTGTCCCGCCAGTGAGGAGACCCTGCCGCGGGCCGAGCAGCTTGGTTGGGAGAGATACAACGTATGGGGTAGCCGTCAAACGAGGAACCGAAGCCGTGGACCTCGACCAGGTTCAAACACCGGACTCAAGGCCGTGAGGTAGGAGCGTGGCAGGAGACATCGGGCTGATTGGTGGCGATGAGTTTCGCCAGGGCTGTGAAGACATGGACCGGGAGCTAATGCGGGCCTCAGGCCAGGACCCGGCTCGGGTGCTGATTATCCCCACCGCGGCGGTTGACGGCCCAGCCAGAGCCGCCGACAACGGCGTCCGGCATTTCGGGGCCCTGGGCTCCGATGCCCGACGGCTGATGGTCCTGAAAAGGGCCCACGCCCACGACACCGGCCTCATTCAGTCCAGCCAGGGGGCCGGAGTGGTGTACTTTACCGGCGGCGACCCCTATCACCTGCTGACCACCTTAAGAGACTCTGAGATTCTAAGAGCAATATTGGCGGCGGTGGACGAGGGGGCGGTGCTGGCAGGCTCCAGCGCCGGAGCCATGGTCATGGGGTCCCAAATGCGCCGCCCCGGCAGCGGAGAGTGGGTGGAGGCCCTGGGCATCGTTCCTGAAGTCGCGGTGCTGCCCCATCACGAGAGCAGGGACCCGGCGGAGGTCTCACGCCAGCTCCGCACGCAGGCGCCGGCAGGCCTGACCGTGCTGGGAATCGACGCCCGCACCGGATGCCTGGGCCGCCCGGGGAGATGGCTGGTGGTCGGCCAAGGGAAGGTAACCGTATACCGGGGAGACGAGTGGGCGGTGTACGGGCCGGGGAGGCGCCTGCCCGATGACGTGTAGTGATGCCGTGGTGGGGCTCGGCGTGCCGCGCTCTTAGTAACTATCGCACTACGTGGTTCGACAAGGTCACCACGAACGGTGGAGGAGTTCTCTGTCCGTTCGTCCTGAGCCTGTCGAAGGACCGTCCGCTCCAGGTAATACGGTTTTGGGATGCCTAATTAGCAGGTTCTCTTCGACTGCCTCTGCCAGCCCTTGCTGAATCTACCCTCGCCGCTCGCGCAACTCCTGCCACACCGCTTTGGGCGAGACGCCGGTGGCCGCCAACAGCACCATGGTGTGGTACAGCAGGTCGGCAACTTCCTTGGGTAGATTATCGTGGTCGCCCTGGGCGGCAGAAATAGCCGTCTCTCCCGCCTCCTCGATGACCTTCTGGGCGATGCGGGCGGCCCCTTCCCGGAACAGCTGCGCCGTATAGCTGCCTTCCGGCAGGTCCCGCTGCCGCTCCCGGATCACCCCGAAAACCTCGTCCAGTATGCCGGGCCCGGACTCGGCCGCCTCAAACTCGTCGGGTAACTCCTCAATTGGGGTGAAGAAGCAGGAGGTCTCCCCCGTGTGGCAGGTGGGGCCGTCGGGTTCCACCTTGAGCAGAATGGTATCCCCGTCACAGTCCAGCCACGCCTCCCGCAAGTTCAGGAAGTTGCCGGAGACCTCGCCTTTGTGCCACAGCTCTTCCCGGCTGCGGCTGTAGAACCACACCTGGCCTCCTTCCACGGTCCGTTTCAGCGAGCCGGGGTTCATATACCCCAACATCAACACCTGCCCGGTGCTGACATCCTGGACAATGGCAGGGACTAATCCCTGGCCGTTGAGCTTTACCTTCATGGTGTTCCGTCCTCAGCCGGCGGCCACGCGTTCAACAGAGCGGGCAGCTCCGACAGGCTGCTTATCTGGTAGGCCGGCTTGGGTAGCTCGGGGTCCGGAGGGTCGCCAGAGCGGTTGATCCACACGGCGCTTATCCCGACCTGGCTGGCGCCCTGGACATCCTCGAGCTGCCGGTCACCGACGTAGACCGATTCCTCTGGGGTAACGCCCAGCCGGCTCAGCATCTGCAGGAACAAACCAGGCTGAGGTTTGTAATCGCGGGCCTCTTCCGAAGATAGCACCTCCTCGAAATCCAGGTCCAGCAGCTTCAGGTTCGGCAACAGGAAGATGTCATCGGCGTTGGACAGGACGGCGGTGCGCCACCGCTGCCCGATAGCGCCCAAGGCTTGCGCCGTCTCAGGGAACGGGTCCCGGCGGGAGAGGTCGCTTATAGACTTGTCGACCGCAGCATCGGGATCGCCGGGTAGGCCCAGCACGGCGAAGGCGCGGACGAAGGCTTCCCGCCAGGCCTCGTAGTAGCTGTGGAAGGGTGTTTCCGGTTTGACTCGCTCGGCCCGGTATTCATGGTCCACCGTGCGCCACTCCTCCCAGAGACGCTCGGTGCTGATATCGAGCCCTTGCGCCTCGATGATCTTCTCGAAACTGGCTTTCCACAATTCAGCGTCGTTGTAGACCAGGGTGCCGTACATATCGAAGATAACGGTAGTGATGAGGCTCATGGGTTTGAGGCTTGTCTCCTTTGCTCGGTGGAATGGGTCAACGCCAGGTCTTCGAGAATCGCCGGCCATCCAACATCGTGACCGCCCCGGCGTCTAACCGGCAGCCGTTTGAACGGGCCGCACCGGTATGCCCCGGTCCGCCAGGTAATCTTTGGCCTGGGCGATGGAGTAGGTGCCGAAGTGGAAAATACTGGCGGCCAGCACCGCGTCGGCCTTACCCTCGGTAAACGCTTGGTACAGATGGTCCAGGTCCCCCGCGCCACCACTGGCGATGACCGGTACCGGCACCGCTTGTGATATCGCCTGGGTCAGCTCCAGATCGTATCCCGTGAGCTGGCCGTCGGCATCCATGCTGG
>CAJWBT010000356.1 GCA_913020235.1 uncultured Chloroflexota bacterium | reverse complement strand
ACCACCTTGAGCACCTGGTCGCTCCTGGCGGCATACATCTCGTAGCCCCTGGGAGCTTCGGCAAAGGGAAGGCGATGGGTTACGAGCCAGGAGAGGTCGGGAGACCCCTGCCGCTTCAGGTCTACCGCCAACTGTATGGGACGGGCCGGGGCCTCGCAGGTGGCGCTGACGGTGCCCACGAGGGTGAGCTGCTTGGTCACGGCGGAAAAGTAGTCAAACGGCACCGTTTTCTCCTCGGGAAGCCCGAAGAGCACCACCGTGCCGTACATCCGTGCCATCTGGATTCCCTGCTCCAGCGCCGCTGGGTCTCCGCAGGCCTCCACCACCAGGTCGGCCCCCTGGCCCCCGGTAGCCTCGATCACGGCCCCCACGGGGTCCTCCGCCAGGGCGTTGACGGCCAGGTCGGCCCCGTGACGGCGGGAAGCCTCCAGCCGGTGGTCTATCAGGTCGACGGCTATGATCTGGCCCGCGCCCATACGCCGGAGGGTCATGGTGAAGAGGAGGCCGATGCATCCCTGCCCTAGCACCACCACCCGCTTGCCTACCACCGTGCCGATGCGCTCCAGGCTGAACAGCACGGTGCCCCACGGCTGGCACATGAGCCACTCACCCGGGTCACCGTCCCTGGGGAGCGCCACCATGTTGGACGGCTCACTCACTACGAACTCGGACCCCCCGTCGAGGTCCAGGCCCGGCAGGTGAATGACCCGCTGCCCTTCCGGCCATCCGGGCGCGCGGCTCTCCACGATGGTGCCGGCGCATTCGTGACAGGGAGTGCCGGGCGCCAGGGGGTATGATTCCTCCGGCATGGGATGCCGGTAGGCCGTCATATCCGTCCCGCAGACCGAGAGGGCCTCCATGCGGACCAGCACCTGCCCCGTAGCCGGGCTTGGCCGGGGCGCCTCCACCATCTCAAGCCGGCGGGGGCCGGTCACCTGCATTGCTTTCATGGTTGCGTCCATTTCTATTCTCGTCCCCTCTACCGGGTAACCATCTCAGACGACGGTTCGGCGAACTCATTGAAGGCTGTCGATTTCCCTCCGAAGAGGTTCTCCAAGCACACGGCGAAACCAGCGGGCATACCTGCCATGGCCGCCAAGACCCCACCCTTCGCCCCCGTCCAAGAGCGAGGGGCCTTTACCGAAGGTAGCGGTCCATCCAAGCCCTCCCGTGGTGGGTGAAGTCGGTGCGGTACTCGTGCTCCAGGTCCGGGTACAGGATTATCGACTTCATGGACCTGATCTTGTCGAACACCGGCATCACCGTGCGCATCGGGTGCACCTCGTCGTCCATCGCGCCGCCGATCAAGGTTGGGCAGGTTATGGCATCGGCGAGGCTTAGCTGGTCGAAGTAGGTCAGGGTGGCCAGGGCGGACTCCCGCTCGCCGGGATGCTCGTTCAGGTAGTCGTGCAGCTCCACGTAGGGCGAGGTCGTGATCTCCGCCGCCACCGGAAAATTGCACATCCACGGGACTCCGGCGACCGCGGCAGTCACCCGAGGGTCCAGGGCGGCGGTGGCCAGGGTCAGGCCTCCCCCCTGGCTGAAGCCCCAAACGCCGATGCGGCTGGAGTCTACTTCGCCGCGGCTGTCCAGGAAGTCCACGCCCCGCACGCAGTCCATGTACGCGGCCCGATAGTAGTACCGGTCCCGGTCGGTGAGGTTGTAGACCAATCTGGTGCCGTGTTCGATTTCCCACTCCTTCAGGCTTTCCCCCTGGCTTCGGGGGTAGAGCGATAGTGTCGCGTAGCCGAATTGAGACAGATGGGTGGGAAGGGGGATGATGCCGCTGTACCCCGGTACCTCCATGATCGCCGGCCATCCTTGGGACGGGGGATGGCCGGCGGGTACCGTGTACCAGGCCCGGATGCGGCGGCCTTCGAAGCTGGACATTATCAACCGGTAGATGATGCGGGTCTTGACGCGGCCCTCCACGGTAAAGACATCGGCCTCTTCCACGGGCTCCACGCTGGCGTCCATTGCCACCTGGTCTAGCTGGGCCCGGGTCTGCTCCCAGAACCTGCTGATCTTCTCGGTTGGCATGGCAGTTACCCCCTGCGCCGGATGGTCTGGGCCAGGCTCGGCCTGCCCGAAAGCGGCCGGCTCATTATGCCGGGCCATTTTGCCGGGCCATTTCGACGGGAGCGAGTGTAGCAGCGGCACTCCCAGGCGTCAATCAAGACGTGGCCGAAACACTGGCCAAAACGCAGATAGAAGGCAAAGCTCTCCGGCGTCCCGCCCCTGGGCCCGGTACACCGGCTGCCCCCATGCGGGAGACACATCTACGTTGTCGCCTGGGCCTGTGCTACACTTGGCCCACGCCGTGGGGGCTGCCTAGGGTTTCCATCGAAGCGGAGTTGGAGGGCAAGAGATGACCACCGGAGTTAGACCCGAGGACAAGACCGTTACCGCCAACGGTTTGAACCTGCATTACCTGGATTGGGGAGCCGTTGGTAGACCAACGTTGCTGCTCCTGCACGGTCTCCGGGGCCATGCCCACTCCTGGGACGACGTTGCGGCCGCCATGTGTCAGGACTTTCACGTCCTGGCCCTGGACCAGCGCGGCCGCGGCGAGAGTGATTGGGCGCCCGGTGGCGACTACTCCACCGACGCTTTCGTGGCCGACCTGACCGGCTTCTGTGACGCCCTTGCGCTGGACCCCTTCGTCCTGGTGGGCCATTCAATGGGAGGGCGCAACGGGATGGCCTTTACCTCCCGCTACCCGGATAGAGTGAAGAAACTTATCGTCGTGGATATCGGTCCCGTGATCGACCCCCGGGGCGCCCAACGGATCACCCGGGAAATAACCGAGCTTCCCGAGGAGTTCGACTCCTTCGAGGCCGTCGTGGCGTACATGGCCAAGCAGAACCGTTTCGCGTCCGACGCTGTGCTGCTGCGGCGTCTGCGCTACTCCACCAGGGAGCTGCCCAACGGCAAGATCGGCTGGCGATTTGACCTGGCCGTCCGGGAGCAGCGGCGGAACGGCACCAGCGCTCCATCCATCGACCTCTGGC
>CAJWBT010000355.1 GCA_913020235.1 uncultured Chloroflexota bacterium | reverse complement strand
GACGAAGACCTGGAGCGCCCCAAAGAGCTGGTCTATCCCCGGCTGCGCCGTCTCGAGTATACGGAGCCGGAAGAAGACGCCTCGTAGCCACCTCCCTACACTGCCCTCCGATCAGCGCCACCACCCGGCTCCGGTCCCTTCTGCCCGCGAGGGACCCTGGCGAGTACCTATCCGGCAGCTCCAAAGGAGGCTACTCCTGGTCCTTCGACAAGCTCAGGACGAACGGGTTCTCCCCGTTGGTGGTGAGCCTGTCGAACCACAGCTGTTGGCTATTGAATAGGTTCTAAGCGCCTGAAACCGGGTCTCACGCCCGTCAGGACTCCTCTTCATCGGCCAATCAACCCGACGAGCCCAGGGTGACGATACGTGAGTTCTCATTACGGACACCCACACTGCTAAAGGGGGCGCCATGACGACCGCACCGCCAACCTACGACCTTTTGTTGACCGGGGGCACGCTGCTGGACCCGGCCCAAGGAATCCATGACCGCAAGGACATAGCTTTCAAGGCTGGCCTGGTGGCCCTGGTGGCGGACCGCATCGACCCCGCATCGGCGGCCACGGCAATCGATGTGTCGGGCAAGCTGATCACCCCCGGCCTCATCGACCTCCACGGTCATTTCTACCACGGCGGCAACGCCTCCGGGGTCCACCCCGACAACATTTGCCTGGGGTCGGGGACAACCACCGGTGTCGACGCCGGCAGCGCCGGGTTTCAAAACTACGAAGCGATGCGGGACTACGTGTTTCCCGCCCACCGGACCCGGCTCCTGGCCTTTCTCCACATCTCGGGAGTGGGCCTGGTCGCCAACCGGCTCCTGGGCGGCGGCCTGCACGACATGAGGATCATCGACGTGGACCAGACCTCCGACGCCGTCAAAAATAATCCTGGATTCTGCTTCGGGGTCAAGGTCCGGATGCACTTCAACGCCGTGGCCTATTGGAATGCCCCCGCTGCCATGCAGGCGGCCCGGGCCGCCGTCGACCAGTCGGGGAGCCGGCTCATGGTGCACGTTAGCGGCACGCCGATCCCCTTGCCCCAGGTTCTGGAATACCTGGGTCCGGGGGACATATGCACCCACGCCTTTAACGGGAACCCCGAGTCGATCCTGGACGGACGCGGGAAGATCCGCCCCGAGGTGCGGGCCGCCGCCGACCGTGGGGTAATCATGGACGTGGCCCACGCCGGAGTGCACTGTGACATCGAGGTGGTCAGGGCAGCCTTGGCCCAGGGCCTTTTGCCAGACACCATCAGCACCGACATCCACATGCCACCGCCGGGGCGGACCGTCTACCGGATGAACGACCTGTTGAGCCAGTTCCACGCCCTGGGCCTGCCTCTGAAGGACGCGGTGTCGGCCGCCACCACTCGTCCCGCCCAGGTGTTGGGCCTGCAAGACTCCCTTGGCTCACTGGCCCAGGGGATGGCCGGTGACGCCGCGGTATTCGACACTCTGGAAGGCCACTTTACCTGGCACGACATGGCTGGGCACAACGTGCGGGGCCAGATGCGTCTGGACCCCTACCTCACGGTGCGCGAGGGAGCGGTGGCGTGGCGGGAAGGCCATTTGACCGAAATGGGCGAGTGCTGAGGAAATCTCTCAAGCGGTCCCGGCCGGGCGGGGATTCGAGAACCCCGCCGCCACCGGGCGAGCATCAGTTCACGGTAGCCGAGACCGTTGCCAGCGGCTCCCCGTTCAATTGAAACACGAACTCGATGCGCTCCCCCTCCGGAAACATCGACCGGTTCAGGGTCACCATCGTCATGGGCGCCAGCAAGTAGGGGTACTCTTTGCCCTGGGGCGAGTCCTCCAACTCCAGCAGCACGTCGGCCCGGCGTCCATCCAGGGAGATGCCCACGACAGAGAGGGGGTCGCCCTGTAGAGGCCGCCAGAGGTAGTAGGCAGCCAGCAGGAAAGAGTTGGGGAAATCCACGCGGCCCAGGCTGGTGGTTGTTCCCAGTGAGCGCCTCAAGGAGAAGGCCAGGTCGAAGGCGTCTAGCCCCTCCTGGCCGGTGATGACGAATACCCGCAGTTGCTCGGCGAAGACGCCCCCTGGCGTATTGCTGTGCGGCAGCCCCCAACCGCTGTTGACGTACCGCCAGAGGGGAGGCCCGGAACTCCCGGCCACCGGCGCGGCGGTTGCCGGCGGTGTGGTAGGTGTGATCTCCGGCGTGGCCGTTGGGGCGGGCGCGGGCGTAGACGTGGGCGCAGCTGGCGCGGTCGCTGTGGCTCCGCCGCCACACGCCGCCAGCAAGACCGCCGCCAGGGAAGCCACGAGCAGCCCGGTGGGCAGCGCGGAAAAGTTGGACACCACTCCCTTGTGACGGCCCGAGGGCCCCGGTGGGAAGCACCACCCCCGAGGACCGCCGGTAGCGCGGAGCAGCCAGCCGGCGGGCCGGCCAAGCCGGTTTAGGTGTGTCGAGGGTCTGCTCAGTCCTTCGTCCACTACTCTGTCAAGAATTCCCACCGGCCCACCCGAGAAAGTTATGTGGGGACGCCGCACTTTCCTGCCCCGGTCCCTCCGCCGCTGCCCGATGAAGCGCCTATCGCCGGCTCCTCACACTCCAACCTGTGCAGGCATGAAAAACCAACGCCGGTCGAGGGCGAGGCATCTAAAACGGTATCATATCAGAAACCCTCGCTCCGATACACTCTTGCGCCTGAAGAAGAGAAGCCTGGCCGGGCTGAAGATCGGGTTACAGGCGTCAAATTCCCATTTGTCCGTATTCGGCTAGGCTTGTAAGTGTCGCCGCAGGATGTCAAACTACGGGTATGAGATTGGGCGAATTTGAAATTGTCGAGCCGATACCGGAACTGAAAGACCCCCACGTTCTGGCTGTCCTGAAGCCATGGATCGACGTGGGAAGCGTTGGCACCTTGAGCCTGAGCCGGCTAGAGCGGCACCTGCACGCCGAAAAGATGGGGCAGTTGGCCCGCCCCGGCCGGTTTTTTGATTTCACCCGGTACCGCCCCCGTTCCTACATCAACCAGGGCCAGCGCGAGTACTCCA
>CAJWBT010000354.1 GCA_913020235.1 uncultured Chloroflexota bacterium | reverse complement strand
GGCCCAGCTCGCCGACGGCTGTGTTGGTGTCCTCAACGGCTTCCCCGTCTATGTCGGCCACGGCCACATTTGCCCCCGCCCCGGCCAGCGCCAGGGCTATGGCCCGTCCCATACCGCGTCCTGCTCCGGTGACCAGGGCAACCTTGTTTTCGAGCGTCATCTGACTTCTCCCACGTTTGCTGCCGGTCGGTTGCCGGGGGAATAGCCCGGCTGTTGCCTCGGAGTGGGCCAATCCGGGATCAATGCATCACCAGACCGCCGTCTACGTTTAACGCCTGGCCGGTGATGTTGCGGGCCGCCGGCCCGGCCAAGAACAGGGCCATGGCGGCTATATCTTCCGGCTCGTTGGTCCGGCCGAGGGGAATCTGGGCATTCTGCTGCTCTATTACCTCATGGACCGGGACCCCGAGCTGCTCGGCACGCTCGGCCATGATGTTCCGGACCATCTCGGTACGGGTTATGCCAGGGCAAATCGCGTTGACGTTGATGTCGTGGCCGCCCAGTTGGTGGGCGGCAATCTGGGTCATGGTTATCACGGCCCCCTTGCTGGACGCGTAAGCCACGTTCGAGGTGTTGCGGAATCCCTTGCCCGCGATGGACGCTATGTTGATGATACGTCCTCCCTCACCTTGGCTGATCATCTCACGGGCCACCCGCTGCATGCAGAAAAAGACCCCCTTGGCGTTCAGCCCGAGGATGCGGTCCCAGTCATCTTCTTGCACGTCCATGATGGGTATATGACGGGTCACGCCCGCGTTGTTCACCAGGATGTCGACGCGCCCCAGAGCTTTCACCGTCTCTGTGACCATGCGATCAATGTCTTCCAGCTTCCCCAAGTCGGCCTGGATAGCAACGCTGCGCCGCCCAAGCTCCCTGACGGCTATGCTGGTGGCCTCAACGGCTTCCCCGTCGATGTCGGCCACGGCCACACTGGCTCCCGCCGCGGCCATTGCCAGGGCATGGGCCCGTCCCATACCGCGTCCGGCTCCGGTAATCAGGGCGACCTTGTTGTCAAGCGTCATCTTTCTTGCTCCATTTTTTAGCAGGCGTTTGTGAGGGGATGATTCGGCCGGTGCTCCGGAGAAGAGGGTCCGGAATGGCCCCGGCGGCCGTCAACCGGCGTACTCAGAAGAGGGGCCCGCTGAGGGTGAGTGTAATCCGGGGCCAACACTCTGTCAACGTTTGCCCAGATGGCGGACGCAGGCTGGTTTCATATCTGAATCGCGGCCCGCGACGGGCCGAAGACCAGATGTCTTGACGCGGGCCATCACCCCGAAATTGACGTTCGGCGCCGGCCTTGCGGACCTCGGCAACAATTCAGCCGGGCTTGTGTTGCCCACCCAATGTGGGGCAACGCGGCATACTCCCTCTCTTTCTCTTAGCGCCTCGTTATGGCGGTTTGAGACCGTTGTCGGGGTGCGAATTGATTCGGGCGGGGCTTTCTTGCTATGCTCTGGTTTGGGCGCCTGGAAGTGGTAGGGACCAGCGGATGCAAACGGGGTGGCGCCCGGCGCTACCCAAGAAGTCTCCAAATGGGAGGGTCGGTATGCCCGATACCAAAGTCGATACCATAGTGCGGGGTGGCCGGGTGGTTGCCTCGTCTCAGGTCTACGACGCCTCGATCGCCATCTCCGGCGAGAAGATCGTCGCACTTGGCCCAGAGGAGCTGTTGCCGCCCGCCGACAACTACATCGATGCCGAGGGGAAGCTGGTGCTGCCGGGGCTCATCGACAGCCACGTGCACCTGGACGGGCACGACGACTATGCCCTGGGCGCCCGGGCCGCCGCCTACGCCGGCCTGACCACCCTGATTCCCTTTGGGACCTACAACTTGGACAAGGAAGAGACCGTGCCCGCCGCCGTGCAGCGGATCAGGGAAGAGATAGAGGCGTCGGCGGTAGTTGATTTCGGCTTGCATTTCATTCTACAGAACCGGCCGTACATCCTGGAGAGCCTGCCGCAGGCCATGGACCTGGGAGTCAAGTCGTACAAGATGTTCATGACCTACAAGAAGCGGCCGGGCCGGATGTGCGACGACGACTACATCTGCCAGGCCATGGACCTGGTGTCCGCCGGGGGTGGCGTGCTGCAGCTTCACTGCGAGAGCGGCAACATCATCGAGTACCTGGAAAACAAGCTTGTCGCCGAGGGCCACACGCATCCCACCGACTTTCCGACCGCCTGCCCCGACTGGGCCGAGGAGGAAGCCATCAACCGGGCCATCCAGATGGGTGCCGCCACCCGATGCCCGACCTACGTGGTCCACCTGAGCACCCAGTTGGGGCTGGAGCGAATCAAACGGGCCCAGAGCCTGGGCCAGCCGGTGTGGACGGAGACTTGCCCCCAGTACCTGCTGCTGTCGGACGCGGAGATGGCCCGCTACGGGCCGCTGGCCAAGATGGGGCCACCCTTGCGGCCCGAGGACGGGCCCGACCAGGAAGCGCTCTGGCGGGGGCTGGCCCAGGGATACACGTCCATAGTCGCCAGCGACCACGCGCCCCATCCCCAGCACCTCAAGCAGGTGGGGTGGGAGAACATCTTCGTCACGCCTGAAGGCACCTCGGTCCCCTTCGGCTCACCGGGCTTGGAGACCATCGTGTCTTTGATGTACAGCGAGGGCGTGGTGAAGCGGGGGATGCCGATATGGTGGCTGGCCCGGGTCATGGCGGAAAACCCGGCCCGCATCTTTGGCCTTTACCCACGCAAGGGAACGATCCAGGTGGGCTCGGACGCCGACCTGCTGATCCTGGACCCGGGCGGGGATAGAATCATCACCGCGAAGGACCATCAGAGCAACGCTGGCTATTCCCTGTTCGAGGGGTGGCAGGTCACCGGCCGGCCGTGGATGACCCTGCTGCGGGGCCAGGTGCTGCTGAACCAGGGTAGGCTGGAGCAGAGGCCCGGCTACGGGCGGTTCCTGGAGTGCGAGGGACCCCGGGCGCCGACGGGAGGCCCGGTAATGTAGGGCGCCTGGAACGGGGCGGCTCCGCCGGAGGAGGGTCCCTCGGCCGGCCGGGAGCTCA
>CAJWBT010000353.1 GCA_913020235.1 uncultured Chloroflexota bacterium | reverse complement strand
CATAATCCGGTCGTATTCATCGGATTTGAATACGTGGACAAACCGCTCGTCGTCCCCGGGTTCCTCCGGGTGGGCAATCCCGGCGTAGCTCGTAAAGTCGGACGAATGGGCGCCCCAAAGGCCCCGGCGCTTCAACTCCGCCACCGACCGCATGCATTTCTCGAACACGTAGTCGCGAATATCATTCTTGCTCCACCCGAAGCCGATGAAGATGTCGGCGAAGTGGGGAGGGATGAACAGAGGATAGGTGCCCCGAAAGAAGTCGTAGGTGGAGATGGCGTCTACCAGCGAGTCTAGCATGAGTTCGGGCGCGGCTGTCCTCTGGCAGTACACCTGATATGGACCCGGGTACGTTGAAAGGGCCGTCACGGTGCTGACGTCGCGGTCGAAGCCGAGCTGCACGTGCAGCGGGTCCCAGGAGAATTCCTCGTTTTCGGCGACGCAGTAGTGGCCTCGCCCGGGGTTCCCCCATTGACCCCGCTGAATGCCGTCAGGTCGGGCTTCGGCGCAGTTCCACAGCAGGAGGCTGATGGCTCGGGCCACGGTGCTGCTGGGGCGGTTGCCGGCGGCGCTGAACAGATACATGCCGTTGTTGAATCCTAGCTCCTTCCCCAAGGGTCCGTTGACGATGAGCAGGGGCCAGGCGCTGCCGAGAGTGGCTATGTGGTTGAACTTGAAGTCCGGGTGGCAGATGGCCTCGACGGCCGCCACCAATACGGGCATATATTCGGGTTTGCAACCGGCCATAACGGAGTTGATGGCCAGCTTCTCGGCGGTGATCAGGCGGTCTCGCTCCGGAATCTCGCCGATGACCTGCTCAGGCTCCAAATTGGCGTACTCCAGGAACTCCATGATCTTCTTTTCGGTTGGTGGGACCACGGGATGCCCATCGGTCCAGCCCCTGTCAAAGAAGAGTTCGATGGCATCTTCCATGCTGTCGACGCTCAATCGCTCGGAAACCAATTGCTTGCTCATACCACGCTTCCTGCTCGTGCTTCAGCTAGGCCGCCGCGGGCGCCGGCGCCAGCGGTCTGATCAACTTCAACTTGGGCGCCTCGGCCATTTCATATCTCCCGGCCTGGGAAGAGCCACCCCCCAAGGCCGCGATTATATCACAAGGACACTATTTGGAACGCCCATGCTAGGTGAATCTAGGGGTGGGCAATTGGGCCATCCCTCCAGCCAGCCGTGCCGGGGCTGAACACTCCATTTCCACGGATGCGGCGCAAACGAGAAGCGCGCCATCCAACGAATGAAGGCACCAAGGATGCAACACGAGAAAGCCAGGGTTGAAGTGAAGAGCGCTCGAGATCCGAAACGGCTTGCAGTGCACCGCGCTCTTCGCTTTAGTAACCTGTCCGCTCTAGGGCTGCAGCGAATATCCATCACCTGGGCAGCGATGAATTACGGCGTTGGCGACACACCGCGCCCGCCGCCGCCACAAGTCTTCGGCCCCTTCCAGAGCATGGAGGTCCAGAAACGCGGCATGACTCGGATACCAGACGGCCAGAATCTCGTCGACCCGGTCGTGCTCGCAACCGATCGGTTGGCCGTGTACCGGAGTACGCCATAGCACCCTGCCGCCAACTCGATCAATGGTCGCGATCATAACGGCCACATAGGTTTGATACTCCTCGCCGTTTGGGTATGCGGCTGCTGAGGTGTAACGGTTCAGATTGAGCATCAGGATCGGAACATCGTGGCCGCTTTCGGCGATCGCTCTGATTGAACCAATATCGGCTGAATCTGCTGACACTGAATCTATGTGGGGGTTAGTCACTTGTGCGTTCCTTAAACCGGGATGAAGTTGCGGTACCAGACCCGTCAGGAGCCGGCCTGGCCTACTTTGAGGTCCGACATGCCCAGCCGCCGCAGGGTGTCCGCGGTGGGCGCGCCGGTATCGAGGTCCCAGTCGAGGCACTCGTAGTATTCCTGAAACCACCGTTCCAGGTGCGGGCCGGCGGGTATAGTCTTGTCCTTGGCCGGGCCGGCGTCCAGGCCGGCAAGCATGCGGGGGCTGATGTCGTAGTCGTACTCCCTCTGGTAGCCCATGCGAAGGGCCATCAAGCGCTGCAAGTTGACCAACCGCTCGCCGACCAAGAGCGCTTCCTCACGGGTATAACCCTCCCAGCCCACGGCGCTGGACAGGGCTCGAATGGCCGGGTCCCAGGTGCCGAGGGTCCCTCTCAGCGCGAAATAGCAAACCCCAAGGGTATCGTCCCAGAGCTTCAAGAGCTGGCCCTTGTAGACGGGCTCCACCATCCCATCGGGGTTCGTAGGGTCCAGGTACTCGTAGCCCATCTCTGGAAGGCCGTCTTTCCTGGGCGGGTAGACCAGCCCCAGCTCCGTCTGCCAAACCGGCCCGGCGCCGGCGATGAGAAACTGGAATATGAGGCCCGGATGAATCCGCATGTCATGGTCGTTGAACCCCGTGCCCTTCATGTGGACCGCCAAGTCCTCGATGCCGAGATCCCGGCCACACTCCCTCGGCGGCTTCGCCAGGGAAGCGCCGATGCCCTCTCGGCGCACCGTCTTCTCCAGCAGCTCGATGACGGCCTCATAGTTGCCCCAGGTGAGGTCTAGGCCGTCTACCTCGTCACGGTTGAGCCGCTCGGTGTTGTAGGCTTCCATCACCATGGCGATGTTGCGGGGCACCTCTCCCCCGTCGAGCCCCAGCCCGTCCACCATGCCGGTGATGGCCAGGGCCACGCCGGGGTCGTCGATGCCCAGGTTGGGGCCGGTCGCCTGGATGATCTCGCCCCCGTAGCCCGAAACCGTGGTCCCGGCCAGGGGGCCGGTGGTAACCACGGTTTCGTGATGGCAGGACATGTCGCAGTTGAACCCGCCCACCGGCCGCACCCGCCATTTGGGGGAATCCTCCACCCAGCGCTCGCTCCAGTGCAGCTGGTACTCCGGGTCGCTGTAGTTCTTCCCCTGCACCCTTCCGTGATCTTCGAGGTTCGCATGGGCCCCGCGCACCACCGAGTGAGCCTGCCGGGTCGGCGGCGGGTAGGGAGACGCAT
>CAJWBT010000352.1 GCA_913020235.1 uncultured Chloroflexota bacterium | reverse complement strand
CCGCGGCCGAGAACCTGGAATTCACCACCACCAGGGATGAGTCCACCCGGTGCAATTACTGCAAGAACACCTGCCTGCGCACCTTCGTGGATACTCGGGTGCCCGGAGGGGATGGCCGCCGGTTCATCATCGCCACCTGCGAAAAGGGCGCCGTGGAGAAGGTGGAAAATATGCGGGTGGTGAAAGCGCGGCTGGACGCGATCAAGAAGGCCTACCCCAATTTCGTGGAACGGGCCTCGGAGGCGCCTTTCCGGAGCATCAACCCTCCCAAAGTAAGCACACTGCGAGGGGACAGCGAGAACGCCGTTCGGAGGCCCACGAGGACTTTGGCCCGCTTCCTGAAACGGGACCGTCAGCCGGCCCCGGATTTCGCCCAGATCAAGAAGCTGCGCCGGGACATCAAGATCGGAATACCTCGGGCGCTGAATATGTACAGCTTGGCGCCCTTCTTCCGGTCCTACTTCGAGGCCCTTGGGGTCGGCTCCCAGAACATCATCTTCTCCGAGCACACCAGCCCCCTCATGTGGTTCAAAGGCTCCCGGAGAGGCTCCATCGACCAGTGCTTCCCCAGCAAGTCGGTCATCGCCCACGTCCACAACCTTATGTTCGGCCAAAGGGAGAGGAACCGGCCGGACATCATCTTCTTCCCCATCCTGCGCAAGCTGCCCGCCGACTTGCCGAACGCCGTGGACAACGCCCCCTGCCCTTCTGTCTCCATCACCCCGGATGTGGTGAGAGCGGCCTTTACCAAAGAGGGGGATGTATTCGCTGAAAACGGCATTCAGTACGTGACGCCCGGCCTGGACATGAAGGACCCGGCGCTCTTCCAGTTGCAGATGTATGGCTGCTTCGCTCCGCTTCTGGGGGTCACGGCTGAGGAGAGCAATGAGGCAATAGACATCGCTTTCCAGGCATGGCGGGGCTCGGTTGACTCCCTGCGCCGGGAGGCCCGAGAGGTGCTGGAGCGGCTGGAAGAGGAGGGGAGAGTCGGGGTGGTAATGCTCGGCCGGCCTTACCACAGCGATCCCGGCCTGAGCCACGAGATCATGGCGGAGGTCCAGCTAAAAGGCTATACCGTGTTCACCATCGACTCGCTGCCCCGGGATGAGGACATTCTGGAGCGGCTCTTCGGGGACGAGGTGCGGGCTGGTGTCATCCGCGACCCGATGGACATTGACGACGTGTGGAAGAACTCGTTTAGCCAGAACACCAACCGGAAAGTGTGGGCCGCCAAGTACGTGGCCCGCCACCCCAACCTGGTCGCCATCGACCTATCCAATTTCAAATGTGGCCACGACGCTCCCGTCTACAGCGTGGTGGAGGGAATCATCGAGGCCTCAGGCACTCCCTACTTCACGTTCCACGACATCGACGAGAACAAGCCAACGGGCTCCATCAAGATCCGCGTAGAGACCATCGACTACTTCCTACAGCGCTACCAGGAACAACTGCAGCGGCAGAAGAGCGCTGAAGGCGACCTGCAACGCCTGGTGGCAGCCTACAAAACGGGTTTGAGGCGGGCTGCCGCCAACTCGGACCGGGGCGTACCCGCTCTCGCCGCCACCAACGGCTTCGGCCGCAATGGCCACGACGTTCACCCGCCGGACCATGGGACCATTCCTCATCCCAATGGCACTGCCCGGACTCCGGCGTTCGCTGCACCTGGAGCACTGGGGAGCAACGGCAATGGAAACGGCCACCAAACGCCGCCGGCTGGAACCCAACAGGACTTTCCGGGGCACAACGGCAACGGCGATTACCCGCCCTCGGCTGGGCCCATCACACCCAATGGCCACAACGGCAATGGGAAACACTCCGATGCCGGCCGGCTCATGAGCGCTTACGACCGGATTCGGGCCCTAAATACCGCCGAAGACCAGCCGAAAGCTGAAATCCCGAACGCATCGGCCGGCTGTGGCCAACCCGGCCGGGATTACCCCCCACCGGTCTCGCCCCAGCGGTGCCAATGCCAAGAGGAGCCGGCCCCCCCGGGCGACTGCAGCATCTGCGGGCCGATGGCGAAGCTGGTCAACCTGAAGATGCCACATGGCGCCCAGACCAAATCGAGCCTCACCGCCCACCCGGTTGACCGCCAGGAAGAAACGTAATGGTCAAGCTTCTGGACGAGCGGGAGATCGAGGACAGGGCCCTGGAATACGAAGGCCGCCTCCGGAAGGAGATGGGCCTGGAATCAACAAAGATCCAGCACTTCCAAAGGCCGGTCGAGCGCGCTTTCACCAAAGATCAGAAAGAGTCCACCACCATCTTGTGGGGAGGCCTAACCGTTGCCCACGAGCACCTGCTCTCGGAGGCCATGCGGCAGCTGGGGTACAAGATACACAACCTCCCCACACCAGACAACGAGGCCCTGGCGCTGGGCAAGGAGCTGGGCAGCCGAGGCCAGTGCAATCCCACTTACTACACCGTGGGCAACCTGATCAAGTACCTCAAACAGCTCCGGGACCAGGGCGAGGAAGACATCGAGGACCGCTACGTGTGCGTCACGGCCGGCGGTTGCGGCCCCTGCCGCTTTGGCATGTACGAAGCGGAGTACCGTAAAGCGCTTCGCGACGCCGGCTTCGAAAATTTCCGGGTGCTGCTGTTCCAGCAGAGCGGCGGGCTCGGCCAGAGCGCACAAGACGCCGCACTCCAGATCAACGCCCGGTTCGCCCTGGCTCTGCTCCAAGCCTTCATGTTGGGTGACGTGATCAACGACCTGGGTTATCAGATCCGCCCGTACGAGGTTAACCAGGGGGAGACCGACCGGGTCATCGAAGAAGCCAAAGTTGCCCTGGGTGATGCCCTGAGGGAGGGCCGCGCCGCCTGGCGCGTCCTCCGCAGGCTCAGAAAGCGGTTCGCCTCCATCCAGGTGGACTACACCCGGGTCAAGCCCAAGGTAAAAATCATCGGCGAGTTCTGGGCCCAGACCACCGAAGGGGACGGGAACTACAAGATTTTCCGCTGGTTGGAGTCCGAAGGGGCCGAGGTGGCGGTGGAACCCATTGGAACGTGGATAGAGTACTTGATCCACATTGCCA
>CAJWBT010000351.1 GCA_913020235.1 uncultured Chloroflexota bacterium | reverse complement strand
AAGCATCAATCTCTTCGGGTACGCCGATGGACAAAGCCGGCGCCTATGCGGTCCAGGACCCGGTGCTGCGCCCGGCGGAGTCCTGGGAAGGATGCTACGCCAATATCGTCGGCCTGCCGGTCTGCCGGGTGGTTGAAATGCTGGAGGAGCTGGGTTGCGAGCTTCCGCCCCAGTGGTCCATGCCGGCCCCGGAGGCCTGCGGACCTGCCTGCCTCTTGCAGCAACGGAGGGCCTCGTGAACTTCATGGGCATGGGGCTGCCGGAGATGGGTGTTATTTTCTTGATTGCCTTCCTGGTCTTGGGACCCAGCAAGTCCATCGACATGGCCCGAACGGCGGGGAAGGTCATCCGCGATATACGGCGCACCTTCAGCGACGTGGCGTCCGCGGCCAACCTGGATTTAAGAGAGCAGTCCCAGCAGCCCGTCCGGGACTCATCACCGCCACCGGATACGGAGGACCGGGAAGATCAGGAGAAGAACAAGCTGCCCGAGGTGGCCGATGAGTGAGAATAGGCTCACCATCCTGGCCCACCTGGCTGAGCTGAGGCGACGGCTGTTCATCTCGGTGGTGGCGTTATTGGTCGGCAGCGCCGTCGCCTTCCCATTCTGGGAAACGATTGTGGAGTTGCTGGTGCGGCCGGGTCCCGAGGTGAACCTCATTGCCGTGGAACTCACCGAGACGCTGAGCACGAGCATCAAAGTGTCCATGGTTGCCGGATTTGTCCTGGCCTCTCCGGTGATACTCTATCAGGTTGTTGTATTTGTCGCTCCCGGCCTCACCGGCAAGGAAAAACGTTACCTGATCACATTCTTGCCGGCCACCCTGTTTGCCTTTGCCTCCGGCGTCGTCTTCGGCTATTTCGTCTTGTTGCCGCCGCTCCTCGGTTTTCTTATCGGCCACGGCAGCGGCATAATCGAGATTCAGCCTCGAGTCAGCACCACGGTTGGCCAAATAATCCGGCTGCTGTTCGGGCTGGGGCTCGCCTTCGAGACTCCGCTGGTGATGCACCTGCTGGCCCAGTTGGGTATCGTCAACGCGCGGATGCTGTCGCGGTTCCGCCGCTACTGGCTGCTAGTGGCCTTTGTCATGGCGGCCGTAATTACGCCGACGGTTGATCCGTTTAACCAGGCTCTGGTGGCGGGGCCATTGCTGGCGCTGTATGAAGTAGGTATTCTGCTGGCCAGGCTGGCGGGCCGGGGGCGCTCGTCTTCTGGAGCGATCACCCGGGCTAGCCGCATCGACTGAGGGGGGGCCGATCACACGAGTGGTCTTGCGAAGGGGTGATGGAGAGGGTGAGGGTGGCCGCGGGTCCGGGGCCAAGCCACGTTGTTCAGGGTCTTGACCCCGGTGCGTGCGAGCTACGACAATGCTCGAAGCTACGACTGGTCGTCGCTGGTCTTCGGCTGGGACGCTTGACTATTGTCTCCGACTTTTTCGTCCTCGCCGGTTACGGCGCTCTTGAACGTCCGGATGCTGCGTCCTAATGAGGAGCCAATCTCAGGAAGCCGCTTGGCGCCGAATATCAGCATTATAACCAAGAGGATGATTACCAACTCAGGGAGACCGAATGGTCCTACTCTCATGGCGCTCCTTCTTTCCTGGCGCGGCTCATACCTAATCATATCAGAATCCAGTTGCAGACACAATTCGCCCGCCTGCTGGCGTTGCGATGGCTTGTTGCTCCTGGCATGACCCCAGAGATCACCGGGGCACCGGGATAGCAATATTGGAGATGAGCGTAGCTTCGCGGCTTCCGCGCTGTATGGGGCGCACTCGCCGTGCCACTGATGAGGCAAGACTCCGTGACAACTCCGCTTTCCGGGGATAACATAATTCTTGTATCTCCTTGTATCTCACGGAAAGCTGCTTGTATAATGCGTATCCGTGTTGAATCGGGCATCAAACTAACAGGCCGAAGGGGCCGGATGTCCGAGGGCCTGTCCGGGAGCGGGCCACTCGCCCAGAAGGTGTAGATGGATTCCAATTACGACCTCGCGGTAATCGGCGCTGGTCCCGGCGGCTACGTGGCGGCCATCCGGGCAGGGCAGCTTGGGCTGAAGACCGCCGTCATCGAGCGGGAGGCCCTGGGCGGTGTCTGCCTCAACTGGGGGTGCATACCCAGCAAGGCGCTGCTCAAGAACGCGGAGGTTCTTTCCTACATCCATCGCGCCGAGGAGTTCGGACTCCGGTTCGACAACTTCCATGCTGACTACGCCGTGGCCGTGGCCCGCAGCAGGAAAGTGGTGGATCGCAACGTTCGAGGGGTCGCCTACCTGCTGCGAAAGAATAAAGTAGACCATGTCCAGGGCTCGGCCACGCTCCGGGGCGGCGGGGTGGTTGAGGTATCTCCCGCGGGCGAGAGTTTCACCGCCAAGAACATCATCTTGGCCACCGGCTCCCGGCCCCGCTCGATCCCTCCTCTGCCGGTTGATGGAGAGAGAATCATCACCAGCCGGGAGTCCATTGTCCTCGGCCAGCTTCCTTCTTCCATGGTGATCGTCGGCGGGGGCGCGGTGGGGGTGGAGTTTGCCTACCTCTACCGGATGTACGGGGTTGACGTTACCGTGGTGGAGCTTTTGCCTCGCCTGGTGCCCACGGAGGACGAGGAGATAAGCCCGTTACTGGAGCGTAGTTTCTCCCGCCAGGGTATCAAAGTTATGACCGGGAGCACCGTCACGGGAGTTGAGACCGGGTCCGATGGTTTAATAGTAAAGGTAGAGAAGGACGGGGCGGAGCAGGCGTTGGACTGCCAAAAGGTACTGGTGGCAGTCGGGGTGCAGGCGAACATTGAGGGCCTGGGCCTGGAAGAATTGAGTATCGATACGGAGCATGGCAGCATCAAAGTAGACGATAAGATGTCCACCAATGTGCCGGGGGTGTACGCCGTTGGCGATGTGACCGGCAAACTTGCCCTGGCCCACGTCGCTTCGGCCCAGGGGGTGGCGGCGGTGGAACACATAGCGGGGTTGGAGACCCAGGCCCTGGACTATACGATGATGCCCCGGGCCACCTATTGCCAACCCCAGATAGCCAGCTTTGGCCTGAC
>CAJWBT010000350.1 GCA_913020235.1 uncultured Chloroflexota bacterium | reverse complement strand
ACGATGACCACCAGGCTGGTGTCCTTGAACAGGCTGATGAACTGGCCCACTATGGTCGGGATCACCGCTCTCAGGGCCTGGGGAAGCACGATGTACAGCATGACCTGGGGCCCGCTCAGGCCCAGCGCTTTGGCCGCCTCGATCTGTCCCCTGGGCACTGCCTGGAGTCCGCCCCGGACGTTCTCCGCCATGTAGGCGGCGCTGAAGAGGGTGATCGCGATCAAGGCCCGGAGCACCCGGTCGATCCTCACATCCTCAGGAAGGAAGAGGGGCAGGATGACCTGGGTCATGAACAGGAGTGAGACCAGCGGAACGCCGCGCACCAGCTCGATGAACAGGGTGCTGAAAATGCTGAGGGCCGGAAGTCTGCTGCGGCGGCCCAGCGCGAGCAGGACGCCCAACGGAAACGAGGCTACAATCCCCACTACCGCCAGCAAGAAGGTCAGCAGCAGCCCGCCCCACTTGCTGGTCTCCACCGAGGGCAGCCAGGGAATGCCGGGAATCCCCCGGAGCAGGGCCAAGGCCAGGCCAAAGGCCAGCAGCCACCCCCACAAGACCCACCGGGGGCGGACACCGCGGACGCTCGCGAAGAAGTATCCGGCTGCAATTAGCGCCGGGTTGCCCAGGAGCCAGAGCCTCGCCTCAAGGCCCACCATATCCAGGTCCAGGGGAAGAACAGCCATGACGCCGAAAGCGACAGCCAGGACCCACGCGAAGGTGCGCGCGACTCCGCCCCACACACCCCAGGAAAGCCCGATAAGAAACGAAGCTATGAGCAAGCTGGTCCAAGCTCGCCATACCTCTTCGGACGGGTACTGGCCCACCGCGAATAGCTTCAAGTTAGAGCTGACCGGGCTCCAATCGGCGCCGGCCACGGCCCAGGTGATGAGAGCCTTCAAAGATAAAACTACAAGGCCGGCCATCACCACGGTGAGCAGGCTATTGTACCAGGTGCTGAACAGGTTCTTCTTGGCCCAGCCGGCGGGGCCGGTGCCGGTGGGAGGAGGGCGCACCGTTTCAGAGGCTGTCGTCACGGCTAACGCTCCTCGTACCGCACTAGCCGGTTGTAGATGTTCCCGACAATGGCGTAGGTGAGACTCATAGCCAGGTATGCCGCCATGATCATCAGGAAGATGGGTACTGCCCGCCCCGCCTGGTTTATCATGATCCGGCCGACGCTGAACAGCTCGGGGTAGCCGATGGCAAGGGCCAGGCTGGAGTTCTTGGTCAGGTTGAGGAATTGACTGATGAGGGGCGGGATGATGACCCGCAGGGCCTGGGGGAAAACGACGAACCGCAGCGACTGCACGCTGCTCAGCCCCAACGCCCGGCCCGCTTCAACCTGGCCCCTCTGGACTGATTGAATGCCGGCCCGGACTACCTCAGCGATGAAGGCGGAGGTGTAGACCACCAGCCCGACCAGAAGGGCCAGAAACTCGGGGGTGAGACGCTGGCCCCCCTTGAAATTGAACCGTTCCAGGACCGGCACCTCTTTGGAGAGGGGGCTGTCCGCCATCAGGAACCATCCCAGGGCCGCGACCAGGATCAATGCAAGGCCGCCGGCCAGATTGGGATAGCTGGGCCGTCCGCTGCGCTCTTGACGGCGCAACAGCACGATGCGCACCAGAAATGCCAGCGCGATGCCGGCGAGGACGAACAGAAGCCACGGAGCAAAGGACCCGGACGGATTGCCCCAGACCATGTACACGCCCCTGTTGTTCAGAAAAACGGGGCCGGGCCAATGAATGCTCTCCTGCACCCTGGGCAACAGGAGAAAGACCCCGAAGTACCAGAAGAAGAGCTGGACCAGAAGGGGGATGTTGCGAAAGGTTTCGACGTAGGCACCGGCGATCTGCCTGAGGAGCCAGTTGCTGGATAGCCGCGCGACGCCCACGATGACGCCCAGGACGGTGGCCAGCACGATGCCAAGGAGCGCCACCTTGATGGTGTTCAATATTCCTATCAGGAAAGCGTACTGGAAGGAGTCCGACTCCTCGTAGTCGATAACGGACTCCGCGATGGGGAACCCAGCCTCCTCCTCCAGGAAGTCAAACCCCAGCGCCAGGCCCCGTTTATCGGCGGCATCGAGTACGTTGCTGACGGCGAAGAGGAGGAAGGAAACGACGACGATTACGGATACTATCTGGGCGACCCAACGCAGTACCCGGACATCCCGCCAGACGGGAACGCCGCGATAAGTGAGGAGGCGCATCAAAGCTCAAGCACCAGAAACGCCACGACCGTGCCCGGCAGGCCCGGAAATCGAGCCGGCCCGGGCACAGGTCCGTGGATACTCGGTCTAGCGAAGCGGCGGCGCGTAGATCAAGCCGCCGTTGTTCCAGAGCTCGTTGAGGGCTCGTGGCAGGGTAAAGGCGTCGCCATTGGGGCCCATATAGCGGTCGTAGATCTCTCCGTAGTTGCCCACGGCGCCGATTACGTCCGCCGCAAAGCCCGAGCTGAGGCCCAGATCGGATTGGCCGAACTCGCCCTCGACACCCAGCATGCGCCTGATCACGATATTGTCGCTTCCAAGCATCTGCTGGACGTTCCCCTGGGTAACGCCAAGCTCCTCGGCGTTGATCAGCACGTACATGACGGTCTTGACCAGGTCGAACCACTGATCGTCACCATGGGCGACCACGGGGGTCAGGGGCTCCTTAGAGATCGTCTCCGGCAAGACCATGTGGGCGGCGGAGTCGGCGAACCCGCTCTTTATGGCCGCCAGCTGCGACTTGTCGCTGGTGGTGGCATCACAGCGGCCCTGCTCGTAGGCTCCATAGACCGACGCGGTGTCCTCAAACACCACGGTCTCCAAGTCCAGGCCGTGCTGCCGGAAGAAGTCGGCCAGGTTCAGCTCGGTGGTGGTACCGCTGGTTACGCACACCGTGACCCCGTCCAGCTCCAGGGCGCTGCTGAATCCGAGGGATTTGGGGACCATGAACCCCTGGCCGTCGTAGAACATGGTCGTGGTGTAGTTGCCCCACTGCGAGTCGCGAGTGGAGGTCCAGGTGACGTTGCGGGACAGGATGTCCACTTCGCCGGCCTGGATGG
>CAJWBT010000349.1 GCA_913020235.1 uncultured Chloroflexota bacterium | reverse complement strand
ACCACTCGCATTGGTCCTGCAAAGCTGGATTATACATAATGTCAAGTTCTTTTCCTAGCAAATGGCAGGCCGGTTTCGATCATTTTGAAGCCTTCACCGGCTTTGTTTGCCGGGGGGCGAGCCGCCCGCACGGACGACCTCAATCGGAAGCTCCCCGAGCCGCCGGCCCAAGTTGACGCTCCTAGCCGCCTATGCTAATATCCAGCCCAACTTGTGATCCGATTGCTTCACCCCGCCGCCCCGGGGGGAGCTATAATAGACTGGTGAGAACGGCATCCATGAGAACAGAACCGGAATGAGCCTTCGCCACCAGTTGGCCAGCGCTGCCCCAAATCGGGAAACCGTGCTCACCTTGGGCGTGTTCGATGGTGTCCACCTGGGCCACCAGCACCTGCTGCAGCGGCTCGTCCAGACGGCGGGGCCGTCCCGCATGCCGACGGTCCTCACCTTCAGCAACCACCCCGCCACCGTACTGCGCCCGGGCACCCACAAAGGTTACCTCACCACTCCCGAGCAAAAAATCCGCCTGATCAAAGAACAGGGCGTTGAGCTGGTGGTGAGCCTGGATTTCACCCCGGAGCTGGCTCGGGTCAGCGCCCAGGATTTCTCCGCGATGCTCGTCGAGCTGTTGCGAACCACGGGGCTGGTGCTGGGCCCCGACGCTGCTCTGGGCCACAACCGGGAGGGCACCATTGATTTCCTGCGGCGCCGTGGCGACGAGCTGGGGTTTTGGGTCGAAACGGTACAGTCCTTGGTCCTGGATGGCGCCGAGGTGAAGAGCAGACGTATCCGCGACGCCGTTGTCCGGGGGGATATCGCCGCCTGCACCCGGCTGTTGAGCCGCAAGTATTCCGTGAACGGCCAGGTGGTGACCGGCGACCGCCGCGGCAAGCAATTGGGGTTCCCCACTGCCAACTTGGAAATAGCGTCCGGCATGATGGTGCCAGGGGACGGCATCTACGCGACTTGGGCCATCATAGACGGAGTTCGCCATCCCTCGGCCACCAGCATCGGGGTCCGGCCCACCTTTGGACTGACCCAGCGGTTGGTGGAGGTATACGTAATCGACTTCAGTGCCGATCTTTATGGCAAGGACATGTGCGTCGAGTTCGTGCGCAAACTGCGGGACCAGCAGACCTTCCCCGGCGTGGAAGCGCTGGTCGATCAGATCAATCGCGATGTGGCCGACTCTCGGCTGGCCCTGGCGGAAGACCGGGGAACCCGCGTTGTTTGACCCTGAAACCATCAAGAAGATTACCGAGCGGGGCGTCAGCGAGATAATCTCCCTGGACGAGTTCCTTCACCTGTTGCAAAGGGACGCCCCCCTGCGGCTGAAGATGGGGTTCGACCCCAGCCGCCCCGATATTCACCTGGGCCACGTGGTCGGCCTCCGCAAGCTCCGCCAGCTCCAGGAGTTGGGCCACCAGGTGATCTTGATCGTCGGCGACTGGACCGCGCAGATCGGCGACCCCAGCGGCCAGTCCGCCACCCGTCCCATGCTGACCCACCAGGAGGTGGTCGACAACGCCGAGTCCTACCTGCGCCAGTTTTTCAAGGTGGTGGACAAGGACCGGACCCAGGTTATTTGGCAGAGCGAGTGGTTCGGAAAGTTCACTTTGGCAGATGTTATCGGGCTGACGGGAAGATTCACCTTGGCCCAGTTCTTGGAAAGGGACGACTTCGCCCAGCGCTTCAAAGAGCACCGGCCCATCGCCCTTACCGAGCTGCTGTATCCGCTCCTTCAAGCCTACGACTCGGTGGCCATCCGGTCCGACGTGGAGTTCGGGGGAACCGATCAGAGGTTCAACCTGCTGGTCGGGAGGGAACTCCAGCGCATGATGGGCCAGACCCCCCAGCAGTGCTTCCTGATGCCCCTGCTGGTGGGCACCGACGGCGTACAAAAGATGAGCAAGAGCCTGGACAACTACGTCGGGGTCGAGGAGCCGCCCAACGACATGTACGGCAAGCTAATGTCACTGCCCGATGAGTTGATCGTTCCTTACCTCGAGTACCTCACCGACACTCCCGACGCCGAGCTAGCGAGCATGTCCCGGGAACTCTCCGCCGGCGCCAATCCGATGGGCCTGAAAAAGCGCCTCGCCTGGGAGGTCGCCGCCCAATTCCACAGCACGGAGGCGGCGGACGCAGCCCAAGCCCACTTCGAGCGAGTGGTCCAGCTCCGGGGCCTCCCCGAAGAAATACCGGAGAAGGCTTTCATCCGGTTCGGTGACGACGCCGGAAGTATCAAGCCTCTCCGCTGGAGCAGGTACCTGGTAGACCTCGGTCTGGCGGAAAGCAGTTCCGAGGCCAAACGCTTCATAATCCAGGCAGCCGTGGAGATCCACCGCCCATCGGGGGAGTCTTTCACCCTCGCCTCCGACTCCGCCGTAACGGACACGCGCCCGGATGACGTAATCCAAGTTGGCAAACGGCGCTTCGTCCGCCTGGTGGAGCGATAGCCGGCCGGAGCTTCGTTCGCCTGGCTTCCGACCTTGCATCCACCCACCCTCAACCGCTTCGCGTTGACACCCCCCTCAGGGCTGTTTAGACTGAAATCAGGCCGCGCCCTGGCGGGTCCGGCTACCGGCACCCTAAGGCCCGGCGCCGGTTCCGGAGAGGTTGAGCTGTAATTGGGCATCAAGGTTTGAATACCGCCGGCGTGAAGGATACACCGTGACTTCCCAGCGCAAAACCACCTATAAGACTCCATCGCAAATAGAGGTGGAGCCGGTCTACACCCCGGAGAACCTGCCGGACACCGGCGACGCCGGGGACCTGGGTCTACCCGGCGAGCATCCCTACCTGCGGGGCATCCACCCCACGGGCTACCGGGGACGGTTGTGGACCATGCGAATGTTCGCCGGTTTCGGCCTCCCCGAGGAAACCAACCAGCGCTTCAAGTTCCTGCTGGACCACGGCCAGACGGGCTTGAGCGTGGCCTTCGACATGCCCACCCTGTATGGGTATGACACCGACGACCCGAGGGCGGCGGGGGAGTTCGGCAAGTGCGGCGTCGCCGTTTCGTCGCTGGCCGACATGGAGACCCTCTTCG
>CAJWBT010000348.1 GCA_913020235.1 uncultured Chloroflexota bacterium | reverse complement strand
GCGAGGGCCAGTGCCTGCGGGTCCGGGGACGGCTGGACGAGTACGAGCTTAGAATCCCTCTCCTGGGGAGCTACCAGATGGAAAACGCCGCCACGGCAGTGGCCGCCCTGGAAGCGCTGCGGGAGCAGGGCCACGCGATTCCCGCCGACGCCATCCGCCGGGGGTTCGCCGGTACCGCCTGGCCCTGCCGCATGGAGGTGCTGTCCCGGTCCCCCCTGGTGGTGGCCGACGGCGCCCACAACCTGTATTCAATCGACGCTCTGCTGGAATCCCTGCCACGGTATTTGAGCTACCGGCGGCTGGTGTTGGTGGCGGGCTTCTCCAGGGACAAGAGCGTGGCCGAGATGGTCCGGCGATTGGCTGAGGCCAGGCCGCTGGTGTTCGCGACCGGCTCCCGGCACCCCCGGTCCTTGGCCCCGAGAGTCGTGGCCGCCCGGTTTCAGGCGCTGGGTACGGCCGCGGTGGAAGTCCCGACCCCGGAGCAGGCGTTGACCGAGGCTCTGGAAGTGGCCGGTCCGGAAGACCTGGTGCTGGCCACCGGCTCCCTGTTTTTGGCCGCCGAGGTCAGGGAGACGATGCTGGGCATTGAGCCGGAACTCTACCCTGACCTGTTGCACGCGGACCAACGGGTACCGTAAACGGAAGACGGGGCGGAGCAACGTGTGCGCCCGTAGCGGACACGTTGGGTGGGCCGTTAAATTGGGTGGGCCGTTAAAATAGAAAACGGCGGATCAGTATCTCCGGGGTTCAGGAGACGTAGGTTTGGACTCGAAACGCGGAAAAGTCGTCGTAACGGGGATCGGGGCAATCACCCCCCTTGGCCGAACGGCGGACACCTTTTGGAAGAACCTGGTGGCCGGTGAATCTGGCATCGGCCCCATGACGCTGTGCGACCCGACCGATTACCCTTGCCGCATAGCCGGTGAAGTCCGGGACTTTGACCCAGGACAGTATATTAACCCCAAGGAAGCCCGACGGATGGCCCGGTTCTCCCAGCTTGCGGTGGCGGCGGCGCTGACGGCGGTGGAGTCGGCCCGGCTGGATATGTCCCGTGAAGACCACTTTCGCGTGGGGATAATCCTGGGCAACGGGAACGGGGGCTTCCCTACCCTGGAGGAGAACTGCCGCATTCTGGCGGCCCGTGGCGGCATGCGGATGTCGCCCTTCTTCTTTCCAATGGTCTTGCCCAACATGGCCGCGGCCGCGGTGAGCCGCTACGTGGGCGCCCAAGGATATAACTCCACGGCAACGACCGCCTGCGCCGCCTCCAACCAGGCCATGGGGGAGGCCATGGAAATCATCCGGCGCGGCGTGGCCGACGTTGTCCTGGCCGGCGGCACCGAGGGGGGCATCAGCCAGCTTGGCCTGGCCGGCTTCTCCGTGATGCGTGCGCTGAGCACCCGCAACGACGACCCGGAGAAGGCCAGCCGGCCCTTCGATGCCGGACGTGACGGCTTCGTGCCCTCTGAAGGCGCCGTCATCATGGTGCTGGAGAGCCTGGAGCACGCCCTGGGCCGCGACGCCACCATTCTGGCCGAGGTGGCCGGGTTTGGCTGCACGGCTGATGCATCCCACCCAGTCCAACCTGAAGAAAGCGGGGCCAGCGCCGCCGAGGCGATGCGCCTGGCGCTGGCCGATGCCGGAGAGCCGTTGGATGGGGTGGATTATATCAACGCCCACGGCACCTCGACTCCCCTGAACGACGCGGTGGAAACGGTGGCGATCAAACGTCTGTTCGGCCAACGCGCCTACCAGGTGCCGATTAGCTCCACCAAGTCCATGGTCGGGCACGCTCTGGGCGCCTCCGGGGCGCTGGAGGCGGTGGCCTGCATCAAGTCCATCACCGAGGGGAAGATTCACCCCACCATCAACTACGAAGTTGCGGACCCCGCCTGCGACCTGGACTACGTGCCCAACAAGGCCAGGAAGCGGGATGTGCGGGTGGCCCTGTCCAACGCCTTCGGTTTCGGGGGGCAAAACGCCTGCCTAGTCTTCCGCCAGCTTGAGGGCGTCAGCTAGCCCTCCGTTCAAGTTTCTTGTGTGAGCCGGCCCTCGGATATTGGTTCGAAAACCAGCACGCGCTGTCAGCCGGCCGGGGTTACCGGTGACCGATCCTCCTTGACGGTGTCCTGGCGTCAACCTAGAATTGGGTCCAGATAGACGCGGGTTCCCGCCAGCTCGTCGCCCGTTCGGTGACACGCCGGGGCCGGGGTCGCCGGCGACGGCTTCTTTGGCCGGTTGTTGAACGTGTTTCGCCCATGCCCGGTGCCGCTGGTGCTTCCGAGGCCGCCGTGATGAGCTGTGTAGAGGGGCTGCGTCGAGGTGATCCATGGCCGAACGCCTAATCTCTGGTGACGCCCAGCCGGAGGACCAGGACCTGTCGCTGCGGCCCAAGCGGCTGGGCGACTTCGTCGGGCAAGCCCACACCAAAGAGAACCTCGGCATTGCCATCCAGGCGGCCAAGATTCGCGGCGAGCCCCTGGACCACGTCATGATCTACGGGCCGCCCGGCCTGGGCAAGACCACCCTGGCCCACATCATCGCCAACGAGATGGAAGGGACCATAAGGGTCACCTCCGGGCCGGCGGTGGAGCGGGCC
Source organism: uncultured Chloroflexota bacterium (assembly GCA_913020235.1). Next base: position 469 of record CAJWBT010000348.1, on the reverse strand, counting down.
GGGGACATGGCCGCCATCCTAACCAGCCTGCAGCCCGGCGAAGTGCTGTTCATCGACGAGGTGCACCGGCTTAACCGGGTAGTGGAAGAAGTCATGTATTCAGCAATGGAAGACTTCTTCCTGTCGTGGATGGTGGGCAAAGGGCTGGCGGCCCGCAACATCAACCTGCGAATCAACCCCTTCACCCTGATTGGCGCGACCACCAGGTTCTCCATGGTCAGCGCTCCACTGCGGGACCGGTTCGGGTCGGTGTTCCGCCTGGAGTACTACGGGTCGGAGGATATGAAGGTGATCGTTCAGAGGTCGGCGCGAATCCTGGAGATGGAAGCCGACCAGGAAGGGGTCGACGAGATCGCCCACTGCTCCCGGGGCACGCCCCGCATCGCCAACCGCTTGCTGAAGCGCACTCGGGATTACGCCCTGGTGAAGGCCGACAACCGGGTCACCGGGCCCGTGGCCCGCGCCGCCC
>CAJWBT010000347.1 GCA_913020235.1 uncultured Chloroflexota bacterium | reverse complement strand
TCGGAATGGCCTGGAAACCGGGTGCGGCCGGTCTCGTCTTTCTGCTTGGTCTGGGGCTTGGAGATGTCGTGCAACAGGGCCGCAAGCTTGAGAAACGTCTTACGGGTGTGGCCGTCGCTGACCTCCTGGCTAAAGTGGGCATCCGTTTCCGCCGTCCAATGGACCAGGCTGTATATCGGCGAATTCTGGTGGCCTTTGGTAACCCGCTCCGCCGTCTCCACCGTATGGACCAGGTGGCCCCACACGTCCCAATAATGCTCTTTGGGCTGGTCCACACCCTTGGTCTCGGCCAGCTCCGGAATAATGCGGCATAGGAGGTCCAACCGGTCCAGCACCTCCAGGTGCCCGCGGGCGCCGTCGAAGGAAAGGATAGCCAGCAGCTCATCCCGCACCCTCTCCCCCGAAACCTGAGTCACGCGCCAGGCCTCCCCGCGCACCAGGCGGGCCGTCTCCGGCTCCAGCCGGAACCCCAGGCTCGCCGCCATCCGCACCGTCCGCATCAGCCGGCCAGGATCATCCTGAAACACCTGGGGGGTGACCGCCCGGATGCGTTTCTCCTCCAGGTCTTGCCGCCCGTTGAACGGGTCGATGACCAGGTCCGGCGGCACCGGCGACGCCCAGCCCTGAACCGGAAGGGCCATGGCGTTGATCGTAAAATCTCGCCGCGCCAGGTCCTCTTCGATGCCGCCGGAGAAGCCGGCCAGGTCGACGGTCCACCGGCCGCCCGGCGCCCCGTCTTGCCCCACGACCCGGGCGACACCGTGGGCCGGGCTAAGGGGGACGAAGACCCCACCCATCGCCTGGGCCAGCTCCTGTCCAATGCGCTGGGAGTCCCCCGATACAGCGATGTCAAGGTCCCGCTCGGGAGGCCGGGACAGCAGGGAGTCACGCAGGTAACCGCCCACCAGGAAAGCCGGGTACCGGCGGGCGGTAAAGAACCCTTTCAGCTTTGCGAGCACGTCGAGAGACCTGCCCACACTTCACTCCGCCCCGTCACCCGGCCCGAGGATGACCGCGGTATGGCTGGCCTCATTCTCGGCCGCCGTTTCGCCGGCCTCATCGCCTTCGCCCTCATCGTCCTCGCCATCCTCATCGTCGGGCGAATAGGTTATCTTCCAAAGGCTGTCCGGAGTGATCAAGTGGTCTATATACAGAATACCGTTGAGGTGGTCGGTCTCGTGCTCCAGGGCTTGGGCCAGCAGGTCGTCGGCCTTGATCCGGATAACCTTGCCGTCAAGGCCGGTGGCCCGGGCCTGCACGCTCACCGAGCGGGTGACTGTACCCCGATACCCTGGAATACTCAAACAACCCTCCACCACCTCCCGTTCCCCCTCCCGCTTCACGATCTCCGGGTTGATCAGCACTATGGCCTCTTCCCAATCCGGTAGCTGAATGACCGCCACTTTTTGCAACGACCCCACCTGGTTGGCGGCCAACCCCACGCCGAACTCGGCGTGCATGGTTTCTATCATGTCGGCGGTGAACTTCTTCATGGTTAAGGGAATCTTCCCCACTTTCTTGGCTTGCCGCCGCAGAACCGGATCCGGCAAAATCCGCATGCGCAATACCGTCACTCGAATGTACCTCCCCTGCACCTCAGGCGGCCTATTATATTCAAGACGCTTCGAGGGTGTAAAGCCGGACTACAACAGGTGGGCCGGGTCCACGTCCACCGTGCAACCTTTGGGAAAGCCGCTGCCTTCCAGGAACCTCTGGAGGTTGCGCCCCCGCAGGACCAGGTGCCACCGGAACCGGCCTCGCAAACGGGCGGGGATACCGGGAGCCGGGCCGATAACCTCGATGTCGGTCAGCCCCTGGGCATAGGCTTGCCGCCGAAGCTGCCTGGCGGTGGCGACGGCCTGCCGCTGACAGAGGGTGGCGCTGGCATCCTGGTAGACCAGGTGGACCATCTGGTTGAACGGCGGGTTGCCCAGTTGGCGGCGGGCTTGAATCTCCAGCCGGTACATGGCGGAATAGTCCTGGCTTGCGGCGGCGGCGATGGCGTAGTGTTCCGGAGTGTAGGTCTGGACGAACACCTTCCCGGGAGCGGCTCCCCTGCCGGCCCGGCCCGCTACCTGGCATAGCAGACCGAAGGCCCGTTCACCAGACCGGAAGTCGGGCAGGTACATGCCGATGTCGGCCAGCACCACCCCCACCAGGGTCACGTTTGGCACGTCCAACCCCTTGGCCACCATCTGGGTGCCGACCAGGACCTGAGTTTCGCCGCCGGCCAGCCGCCGCATGGTTTCCTCCGGACCGCTCCCCGACCGGGCGGTATCGGCATCCCACCGCTCAACGCGCACTCCGGGCAGCAGTTGCGCCACTTCCTCCACCACCCGCTGGGTGCCGATTCCCAGCTGGCGGATGTGTCCGCCGCCGCACTTTCGGCAACGCCGGGGCAGCCGGGAGCGCCGGTTGCAGCGGTGGCACCAAAGCCGTCCGTCGATGGAGTGATAGGTTAGCGATACCGAGCAGCTGGAGCAGCCGGCGACGTAACCGCAGTCGCGGCACTGGACGATGGGAGCGCTGCCCCGCCGGTTGAGAAACAGGATGGCCTGCTGGCCTTGCCCGACGCACTCTTTCAAGGCCTGCGCCAGCCCCCGGCTGAAGATGCTCCGGTTACCCTCCCTCAACTCCCGCCTCATGTCGCAGATCTCAACCTTGGCCAGCCCCGTCCCGGTCCCGGCAGCGGCTCCTCGAATACGGTGAGGCATCTCCAGCAGCCGGTGCCGGCCCCTTTGTGCCCGGTAGTAGGTCTCCACATCCGGAGTCGCGCTGCCCATGAGCACCACCGCGCCGGTGAGGCGGGAGATTTCCAGCGCGACGGTCCGGGCGTGGTACAGGGGCTGGGCCTCTTCCTGCTTGTAGGTCCACTCGTGCTCCTCATCGACGACGATCAGGCTCAGCCGGGGCAGCGGCGCGAAGAGGGCGCTCCGTGGGCCCACCACCACGTCGTAGTGGCCGTCCCGGATTTTCCACCACTGGTCGAACTGCTGCCGCGGCGTCAGGCCGCTGTGGAGGACCGCTACCCGTCCGGGGAACCGGGCGTTGACCCGTTGCAGCGTTTG
>CAJWBT010000346.1 GCA_913020235.1 uncultured Chloroflexota bacterium | reverse complement strand
CCAGGGATTTCAGCTCCAAAGGCTGACGTGCTACCACTACACCACGGGGCAACGCACCGGACCGCCTCGCCTTTGACAGCTTTGCGAGCCCTTCGCACTTATATTCTGAGGTGATTGCCAAAGGGCGTCAAGGGGGTGATGGACGTTGGTAAGGAGCGTTTGAACGGGCTTCGACCCCTCGGCGGTGAATCGCCACCGGAGGCCGGGGGGCGGATGGAACCGGGGCGCCCCGGAATGTATAATTGCCAAGGTGAGTAAGCTGCGAATCTCTTTCCTGCACCTGGCGCCGGTCACCGGTGACATTCAGCACAACCGCCTGCTGCTGGAGTCGGCGGTAAAGGCGGCTGCCCAGGAGGGAGCCAACTGGGTGATCACGCCGGAGCTTTGGGTTTCCGGCTACCTGTTCATGAATCAGATCGGTACCGATTGGATCCTCCCCCAGCCCGACGAATGGATGCAAGGCTTCTGCCGGTTGGTGGAGGGCCTGGGCCTGACCGTCTTTCTCTCCCACCCGGAGCGGGACCGGGAGTCGGACAGGCTCTACAACACGTTGTTCGTGATAAACCGCCGCGGGCAGATCGTGGGCAAGCACCGCAAAGTCAGGCCCCTCCGGGGGGCCGAGGCCTGGTCCAGCCCTGGCGGGGAGGTGGACCCGGTGGAGGTTGATCGGCTAAAAGTCGGGATACTGGTCTGCGCCGACAGCTACCGAAACGACGTGGCCCAGGAGCTAAAGGACAAAGGCGCCCAGTTGCTGGTGTCGCCCGTCTCCTGGGGACCCGGCCCCTGCGCGCCAGCCGGCGAGTGGGAGCAGAGGACCATCGACACCGGGCTACCGATCATGGTCTGCAACCGGTCCGGAATAGAGGACGCGAGTCTGGATTTCCGGCAGGCCGAGAGTGTGGTGGCCCAGCACGGGCGGCGCCTGCTGGCCGGGTCCTGTGACTGCTCGGTGGTCCTGTCCTTCGACTGGGACATGGACGCCATGACCGTCCTGTCCAAAGACTTCCGGAGGGCCTATTTGGAGGAGAAGCCCGGCGTGCTGCTCCGGTGATCTACCGGGCCGGAAGAGGGCTTTTCGGCCGCGAAGAGCCAGTATCCCAACCGGCCGTCGGCTACCAGGCGGCCCAGCTTGGCAATCAACTCGGGGGCTTGCCGCAGCAGGTCGGAGTCCGGCGCGGCACCGCCGGTGAGGCCCTGCCAGGCCATGAACGCTCCGAGCTTGGCCCCCAGAGAGTCCAGTAGCTTGATGATTTCGGTGGAAGCGTCGACCTGCCGTATCTCCCGCAGGCCGGCGCCCTCCAGCAGTCGCGTGTAGCCGTCGACATCCAGCGCGTCCGACAGGCACAGTATCCGGCCCACGGCGCCGTCCAGCTCCTCCGGCAGGCTGCCGGTCGCCACGGTCACGTCGCTCAGGCCGAATCTGCCGCCGGGACGCAAAAGCCCCACGGCTTCTGCTACCGCTTTTGGCTTGTCCAGGAACAAGCTCATGGAACACTCACTGAACAGACCGTCGAAAAAGCCGGTGCACAGTGGTGGCCGCTCCGCGTCTCCCTGGACGAAGTAGGCTCCCGGCGCCTCCGGTGTCGGCGTGGTCTCGAGGGTCTGTCCTTGGGGTGTTGCCGGTTGCGACTCGGCCACAGCCGCACGCCCAAACTCCACCCCAACTACGTTGCAGCGAAATACCCTGGAGACCGCCATTGCGCTCGCGCCACGGCCGCTGGCCAGGTCCACCACCCAATCTCCCGGCTGAACGCCCATCAGCCGGGCCAGGCGGTTGGTCAGGGCCAAGCCCCCAGGATGCAAGGTTTCGCCCAGGATAAGGCGGGCCAGCTCTGACTGGTACAGGTCGGCGCAACAGGCCTTGGCTTGGGCCTGCTCAAGCACGTCCGGTTTTCTTCCTTGAGTCATCCGGCCCCCAACCGGCGCCCACCCCGGGTTGACCTCTCAAATAGCCCCTCACCCGTCTGCCCGTTCGTGAAAGGGGCGGCATTCGAGAGGCCCCCCGAACCATGAGGGGGAAGTAAGTCGATTGTCACCCTTCTCTAGCTCCGTGGAGAGACATGGCGCTTCAGGCCAAGGTTCTGGCCTTGGCTTGCTCCTGAACCAGTTGCTGGCGGATGTGCTCCCGGTAGCCGACCGAGTTGTAGGTGCAAAAGGGGATGACTCGCCCGTCAGGGACCAGGATGCCGACACAGCATTTCATGGCCTGCTTCACATTGAAGGTGTATGGGTCCATGAAGTCTTTGATGCCGATCTGGAAGATGTGCCGGTTCAGATGGGCGAGATCGTAACCCAGGTCCATCCCCGGGCCGCAGGCACACTGGAACTGGCTGGCTGTCTTTTCCGTGCCGGCCACCGCCGACGCCGAGCACAGACCCTCCAGGGCTTTTTGCACCTCGCCAAAGTTGGGGAGCTTGGGCAAAGCGCGATTGGTGATGTAGTCCAGGTAATCGTCGATGTTGAGCAGCCTGGGGAGGGGTATGGTTTTCTCCCCGTCAACCAAGACGTAAGAGTTTACCTGGCACGTCGGGAAGCAGCAGGGCACCGGCACGAAGTCCTCCAGGACGAAACGGCCGTTGGTCTGATCGACGATACCATGAATTACGTCGGGAATCGTCACTCGCTCCATGGGGTCGAAAGGCATGTGCCGGCCCACGTGGGTCACCGGTTGAAAGACGGCCCCGCGCACCGCCGGGTGCTGGAGGCCGAACTCCACCAGGGCCCCCACCTCGTCCACGTTTACCCCTCGTTCGATCGCGGCGACCAGTACCGTGTTCAAGCCGGCCTGATGCAGGCGGTCCAGGGCCCGCAGCTTCATGTCCAGCAGGTCCTCGCCCCTGACGGTCAGGTAGGTCTCCGGCCGGAGCCCGTCGAATTGAAAGTATATCACCGGCTCCAGCCTGGCCAAATCTTCGAGGAACCGGTCGTCCCGGGCGATGCGTACCCCGTTGGTGTTGACCATCACCTGGCGGATGCCCCGGTCTTTGGCCGCCTGGATCATTTCCAGGAGTTGGGGATGAATCGTGGGCTCTCCCCCGCTGAACTGGATGACCTCCGGGTCGCCCTCGATCTC
>CAJWBT010000345.1 GCA_913020235.1 uncultured Chloroflexota bacterium | reverse complement strand
CCGTGGCGGAGCGGGTGAAGGACTGCTTCGGCGTCGCCAAGTTCTTCATGGCCTACGAAGTCCCCGTCAGCCTCGGCGACGTAATGGAGGTGCTGCCTTCGTTGCTGGAGGGCCGCTCGTTTGAATCTTTTCGCATCTCGGCCAACCGGGCCGACAAGCGGTTCCCGGTCACGTCCGAGCAGATCAACCGTGACCTGGGCGCCTTTGTCAAAGATCTCACGGGGGCCAGGGTGGACCTGACCAAACCGGACCTTGAAATATTTCTGGACGTGCTGCCCAGGGGGATCCTCGTCTACTTCCAGGCGGTTCACGGCTACGGCGGACTGCCCGTGGGCGTGAGCGGGGACGTGATGACCATGCTCTCCGGCGGCATCGACTCACCGGTCGCCGCCTGGCAGATGATGAAACGGGGATGCCGGGCCCACTTTGTCCACTTCCACAGCTACCCCTTGGTGGATATGTCGTCGATGGAAAAGGTGGACGAACTGGTGCACCACCTGACCCGCCACCAATACGGCTCCAGCCTGTTCCTGGTTCCCCTGGCGGACATTCAAAAGCAGATCATCGTCGCTACGCCCCCTGCCTACCGGGTGATAATGTACCGCCGGTTCATGGTGCGCATTACCGAGGCCCTGGCCCTCCGCCACGGAGCCAAGGCGATCGTGACGGGAGAAAGCTGCGGCCAGGTCAGCTCCCAGACCCTGGATAACATCGCGGTCGTCGACCGGGTGGCCGATATGCCCATCCTTCGCCCGCTGGTAGGGTTCAACAAGGAGGAGATCGTCAACGTCGCCCGCGCCATCGGAACGTTCCCGATATCCATCCAGCCGGACCAGGACTGCTGCAGCCTCTTCGTGCCCAAGCACCCGGAGACCCACGCCAGGCTGGAGACGGTGCGCCGGCTGGAGAGCGTCCTTGCGGTTGACGACCTGGTGCAAGAAGCCCTGGCCAAGACCAAGAGGAAGGAGTTCGCCTCCTGGGAGGACGCTGGGCAGGTACACTAGCCGCCGTTTGCCATGGCGGCCGTGGTATCATGCGCCTGGCGTATCCACAAGCCGCGCCGGCGACCCTGTCGTGCGGCAACCGGGGGCACTCAGGTAGCTGACATGGCGCGAGTCTCGAGTTCCACGGTCGAAGAACCTTGGCCGGCCTTTACCGCCGCTGACCGGCGGCGCCTGCTGGCCGACGTGCTGCGGGGAGTTTCCAGGACTTTCTACCTCACGCTTCGGGTGTTGCCCTCGGACCTGCGTGAGCCTGTTGGCCTGGCCTATCTGCTGGCCAGGGCCGCCGACACGGTGGCCGACACCCAGCTGATATCACCCGGCGACCGCTTGGGCCATCTCCTGGCGTTCCGGGACCAGATCAAGGGGCCGGCCAGGCTGGAACCTCTCCGGCAGTTGGAGTTGGCGCTGACCGACAAACAGTCGGAGCCGGCGGAGCGGGAGCTGTTGACCCGCTTGCCCTCGGCCTTTTCGATGCTCGAAGCGTCGCCGGAGCCGGACCGGGCCCTCGTCCGCTCCGTGGTGGTGGCCCTCACCCGAGGCATGGAGACGGACCTGACTACCTTCCCGGCGGAGGACTCCGGCCGGATCGCAGCCCTCGAGGATGACGCGGCCCTTGACCGGTACACCTACGACGTGGCTGGGTGCGTTGGCGAGTTCTGGACGGCGATCACGATGGCCCATGTGCCTTCGCTCGGGGCCTGGGATGGGGAGCGGATGGCCCGGACCGGTGTGGCGTTCGGCAAGGCGCTCCAACTGACCAACGTTCTCCGCGATGTGCCCAGGGACCTGCGTAACGGGCGTTGCTACCTGCCGCTATCCGGGCTGACTGGCATAAGGCTATCGCCGGAGGAGCTGTTGGACCCGTCCAACGGCGTCAGGGCCCGTCCGGTCCTGGAGGCATGGATTGAGACGGCCCTTGGGCATTACGCCGCCGCCGAAGAGTATTTGCTGGCCATCCCGCGCCGGTGCGTGCGGCTGCGTCTCGCGGTTCTCTGGCCGGTCCTCATCGGATTGGCAACTTTGGCCCGGTTGGCGCGGAACCAGCGGTGGCTTGACCCGGCCTACCCGTCCCGGGTCAGCCGCGGGTGGGTGTACCGGACCATGGCTTTCTCCTGGCCCGCGGCACGCTCCAACCGGCTCTTGCGTGCATGGATCGCTCACCTGCGAAAACGGGTGGAGGCGGCCCTCTAGTCAGACCTCGTCCTATTTTCAGCGCCCCTGGGCAACTAACCCAAAACCGCATGACACGCTGAGTATCGTTCGAATATTATTCAGTAGATTAGCGGCGGGACAGAGGGGCTGAAAAGGCGGTACACCCTTGACGTGGCGGGTACACCCATCGTTACGCCGCCGGCTCTTCCGGCCATTGCTTGACGCTCACCGGAAATCATGTACCATTGGCGTCGTAGCTGGGTGGATTCATTGGGAGGAAGTTGCGTTGACCGTGTGGGTCAAGAGGAGAAATGATGCCGGCCTTTGCTCGGGTTTTTACCGGCGCTGATGGAAAATCCCAACTTGAAGAGATGGAGCCGCCTTTTGCGTCGTTCGTCGACACGGAGGGAGCCCACGGGGAGGGCACCCCAATGGAAGCGGCCACCGGCATTACCATCCGCCGCAACCCCCCAGGGTATTTTCTGGATTGGCATAACGCCCCGCGGCGCCAGTACACCATCACCATCGCGGGAGAGGTGGAGATAGGGACCGGCGATGGCGCGGTGCGGCTGTTCGGTCCGGGCTCGGTGCTGCTGGCCGAGGACATCACCGGCCAGGGCCATACCACCCGGGTCGTGGGCACGGAGACCCGGTACACGGTGATAGTACCTCTGGCCGACTGAAGTGTTCCGGGGAGACAGATACGTTCGTTGCGCTAGCGGCGATCGTATTCGTGGGGCCGCCATCGGGCCGGCCCCGGCATCGGGAGCGACCTTGCAAAATGGCGGCTGCCGTGTATCATGGAAGCTACCCTCGTCGTGATCTAACCTCAATTCAGCCAGGAGGGACTATGGCGGACACCGTGACGGTACGAAACATGCGCCTGGTGAATCCCCAAGGGGTGCATCTGGCCAGTGGGGC
>CAJWBT010000344.1 GCA_913020235.1 uncultured Chloroflexota bacterium | reverse complement strand
TGTCGAACGCCTCTCCCGCCGCGTCGTCCCGGGTGCGGCCCAGCAGCTTGTAGACTCCGTGGTTTTCCATCAGGATCAGGTCGGTGTGCCCGCCGGAGGCCACCAGGCAGGCCAACGGGAACCCTGGGTCTTCTTCCGGCCGGTTTTCGGTGAGCCAGGAGGCGTAGATGTGGCCTTCCAGGTGGTTCACCCCGATCAAAGGTACCCCGAGAGTGAAGGCGACGGCCTTGGCCGCGTTGAGTCCGGTGATCAAAGACCCGGCCAGGCCCGGCCCGTAGGTGACGGCGACGATGTCGGTTTCCTCCAGCGTCTGGCTGCCGTCGGCAAGCGCTTTTTCCAGCACCGGTACCAGGTCCCGGATGTGCTGGCGGGAGGCCACCTCCGGAACCACGCCCCCAAATGGGGAGTGCAACTCCGCCTGGGAAGAGATGACGTTGGACCGCAGCCGGCGGCCATCTTCCACGACCGCGATCGCAGTTTCATCGCAGGATGTCTCAATGCCCAGGATCTTCAGGCCCATAGTGTCTCTATCTTGTCAGCTCCCGGAGCGGCGGATGGCGCCGGTCGCCATTCAACGCCGGCTTCTTCATGCACTTACGGTGGTTGAGGCGTGAAGGGACGAAGCGTGAACTGCCGGGAATCGACTGGTCCGGCACCAGGAACATCATATGGTCCGGCTCCCTGGGCGTCAACTTTACACCCCAACAGGCCGATGCTATTATCGTGGCACAGCCTAGGGTTGGCAGCGGCCCCCCATCGGCCATTGGAGGTGCTCCCCGAAAATGGATACCGCCGACTTATGGAGGCTAGCCCTTCTGCTTCTTTGTCTGGCCCTATCCGGATTCTTCTCTGCTTCGGAAACTGCTTTTATCGCCTTTCCCAGGGCGCGGTTGATGCACCTTGTGGACATCGGCCAGCCGGGCGCCGGCCGGGTAGCCCACCTCTTACACCGGCCGGACAAGTTTCTGGCCACGGTGCTGCTTGGCAACAACCTGGTGAACACCGCCGCCGCGGCGCTGGGAACGGTCTTGGCGGTGAGCCTGATCGGCAACGACCTCTTGGCGGTGGTGGTGGCCACTTTTGGCGTCACCCTCGTCTTGTTGGTATTCGGCGAAACCATGCCCAAAACCATCGCCTGGCAGCGCTCGGAGAGGGTAGCTTTCGCCGTCTCCCGGCCGCTGACGATGGTGGGAATGACCTTGGCCCCGGCGGTCCGAATGCTCCAGGTGGTAAGCTCGGTGACCAGCAAAGCCTTTGGGATCAGCCGCATTTCTCCTCAGGTGGGCGTAGAGGAAATCCGGACCCTCATCGCCGCCGGCGCCCGGTCTGGCACCGTGGAGCCTGGGGAAGCGGCCTTGCTGGAGAAGGTGTTCCGGTTCGGGGACCAACAGATGCGGGAGATAATGACCCCCAGACCCGAAATAGTGTGGATTGAGCGGGGGACCACGCTGGAACAATTCCTGCCGGCATACCGGGAGCATTCCCACACCCGCTTTCCGGTCTACGAGGGCTCCATCGAGAACGTGGTCGGTGTCCTGGCAATCAAGGATGTGTTTCTAGCCATGGGACGGGGCCAGCTTGGACCCCAAGGCAACGTTACTGACCATTTGCGGCCAGCCTATTTCGTCCCGGAGACCAAGACCCTCAGCAGCACCTTTAGTGAGATGCAGCACAGCGGCTATGGCCTGGTGCTGACGGTAGATGAGTTCGGCGGTATTGCCGGCTTGGCCACGCTGAAACAGTTGCTGGAGGTCATCGTGGGGCAGGTGGGTGAAGAGGGAGCCGCCCCTGAGGAAGCTTATACCCCGGTGGACGAGCATACCTTCCGGTTGGACGCCAGCGTCGGCATCTCTGAGATCAATGAGGAGCTGGCGCTGGGCCTGCCAGAAGGAGATTACCAGACCGTGGCCGGGTTTATTCTGGATCGGCTGGGCCGTATTCCCGAGGAAGGCGATGTGCTTGAATACCGTAACCTGAGGCTGACGGTAAAGACAATGGATGGGGTCCGAGTCGACGAGGTAGAGTTGCGCCGGGTCCATGGCGGCCGAGACGGGGATATCGGATGAGGCTGGTTCTGGTGCGCCACGGCGAAACCGAGTGGAACAAGCTGGGCAGGTTCCAGGGGCAAAACGATGTCGAATTGAACGAAAAGGGGGCCGCTCAAGCTCGGGAATCGGCCCAAGCCGTGGCCATGTTGCAGCATTCGGCGGTCTACTCCAGCCCCCTGCATCGCACAATGCAGGTCGCCGAAGAGATCTCGCGGCTGAGCGGAATGCCGGTGGTGCCGGTGCCGGAGTTCATGGAGCTGAAGCTAGGCGATCTGGAAGGGATCACCGGGCAAGATTTGCGAACGACTTGGCCCGAACTCTACACCACCTGGCGCAGTGACCCGGGTCGGGTGTCGATGCCCAACGGCGAGTCGTTGGCGGAACTCCAGGAACGGGCTTGGTGCGCGCTCATGGACCTGGAGCAGACCCACCAGAGGGATGAGGCCGTGATCGTCGTATCACACAATTTCGCCATCCGGACCATGATCGGCAAGCTCCTGGGGATGCCCCTGTCCAACTTCCATCGCATGTCGTTGAACCTGGCATCCATCTGCGTCATAGAGTGCGACAGGCGGGGCCGGCGGTTGACTTCCTACAACTCCACCTTTCACCTGTCCCCCGAAAACCGGTAAAGAAAGGCCATGGCCTCCGTCGCCAGGCTCGAAAAGCGGGTGGCCGGCGCACTGGTCCGGGCGGGCTATTCCGGCAACGACACCGTCCTGGTGGTGGCGGTGTCGGGCGGCTCCGACTCGTTGGCCCTCCTCCACTGCCTTCACCGCCTTGAGGCGCGGCACCGCCTCCACCTGCATGTGGCCCACCTGAACCACGACTTCCGCGGTGAGGAGGCTTACGCCGACGCTCGGTTCGTGGCGGCCGCGGCCCAGGAGATGGGAATCCCGTCGACGGTTGTGGAGCGCGACGTGGCGGCCCATCAGCGGCAGCGGCGCGTCTCTTCCTTCGAACAGGCGGCCCGAGAGCTGCGCTACTCCTTCTTGGCCGAGGTGGGGGCCAGGGTTGGAGCCTCTGCCGTGGCG
>CAJWBT010000343.1 GCA_913020235.1 uncultured Chloroflexota bacterium | reverse complement strand
TCGATCCTGCTTATTACCCACGACATGGGCGTGGTGGCCACCATGGCGAACAAGGTAGGGGTCATCTACGGCGGCACCATGGTGGAGGCGGCCGATGTCATTCCCATGTTCCGGCGGCCGCAGCATCCGTACACCTGGGCACTGTTGAAGGCGCTGCCTCGGATGGACGACCCGGGTAGGCGGCTGGAACCTTTGCCGGGCACCCCCCCTGACATGATCGCACTGCCTGAAGAGTGTCCCTTCCTGCCCAGGTGCCACAAAGCCCTTGCCCGGTGCCGGGCGGAACGGCGGCCACCGCTGAAGGAGGTCGACCCCGGCCACTGGGTTGCCTGCTACAATCCCGTTCTGCCAACTGAATAGAGGCATGGCCGAGAAGAGCGGCTTACCCATCGCTCGCCAGACGGCGGGAGGCATTCGGTCAGGCTTGAAGGCAGGTGGCTGGGAAGAGTGGCGGTGAGACTAACGCGCTAGTGCTCAGTCAACCTAAATCTGCAATTGTCATTTTGAGCGAAGCGAAGAATCTCAGCGTAACGATAAGATTCCTCGTCGCTCTGCTCCTCGGAATGACATCCTTCCAAAACCAAGTTGACTGAGTACTAGTGTCCTGGCCTGGATATAGCTGTACTTCGGTGAGATTGTGCGGCATTCTCTCCCCACGACCGTCCCCGATTGCATCGGGCCGGAACCCAGGGAAGCGCTAACTGGACCCCCCTTTCGCGGAAGGGCCGGGATGGCGGACCGGGTATCAAGCCATTTTCGGGATGCCAGACTAGGTCCTTGGCCGGGCGATCTGGTCCGCCACCATCAACTCAATGGCCAGGTCGGGGTCCAGGCGGCCTTGTTTCATGGCCAGGTCCGCTTCCAACAGCCGGTGGTAACGGGCGGTGATATCCTGCCAGGAGTGGCGCCGGGCCTGCTCCATGGTCCTCCGCAGGGCGAACTCGGGAAATATCCCCAGCTGCGCCCCCAGGTCCTTCGGAGAAACCCGCCGGTCTATGGAATCTCGGGCCATGGCCAGACGGCGTAGCTGGCGCTCGACCATCCAGATGATGTTGGAAGCGTCGCGCCCATCCTGGCGGAGCTGGTGCAGCAGTCGCAGGGCCACGCCGGGCCGGCCATCGATCATCGCGTCCACCGCGGCGAAGATGTTGGCCTCCCGCACCTGGGATACCAGCTCAGCCACGTCTGATTCCTCGACACCCCGTCCCGAAGCGTACAGCGTTAGCTTCTCGATCTCCCGGTCCAGGGTCCACAGATCGTTCCCCACCAGGTCGATCAGGCGGCGGATGGCAGCCGGGCTGATGCTGCTGCCTCGCTGCTGGGCCGACTCTTTGATCCAGCGGGCCAACGCCTCTTTGTCGGGCGCCGCCAGCTCCCGGACCTGGGCCAGCGGGCGCAGCAAACGCAGCAGGGGGTTGCTCTTTGATAGTGGCCCGTCCACGAACACCAGCACCGTCGTCTCCGGCATGGCCGGCACGGCCCGTGCCAGCTCTTCCCAACCGCCAAGCGAAGGGGATGACTTGCCACCGTCCCCGGTCCGCTTCCGGCCTCGGCTGGCGCGCCGTTCCAGGGTGGTCAGCAGGCCGTCCACTAGCACCAGCCGGCGGTCGTCCATGAACGGGAGGGCGTTGCAAACGCTGGTCAGCTCCGCCGGCTTGATCTGCCCCCCCTGCAGGGAGTGCCGGTTTGCCTCCAGCAGCGCCTCGGCTCCGACGTCCGCCTCCAGGCGCTTCAATTCCCGAGGCACCAGGAAACTGTCGCCGTAGAACACGTGGGTAGACAACTATCCGCTCCAGGCGTATGGTTTCGCGCTTCCGTGGGGTACTGGACCGAGCCCGAGGCGGGCCCGCGCACCCCGCTCCCGGATCATATTAGCACGTCTGGTCCGACCACCGCCGGGCCATAGCAGGTCTGGCCGAGCGGAGACTCTCACCCTTGTTTGCCCTGTTTTCGATGGCCGCCCGCCGCTGGGGCCGGCCCTACGTCCGCTGCCCCTCCGGGTGGAACCCGGAATGGTCCTCGAAGGCCCCCTCCGGCGGGTAAATCTGCCGGTAAAGGCCCCGGGCCCTCTGCTTGATGTGGCCGTAGACCCGGTCCCGCAGCTCGCTGGTGCGCCGCTGCTGGGCCCGGTACTCCTCGCTTTGGAGCGGGCCGCCGTCCTCCATCTCCCAGATGCACAGGTATTTCAAGACGCCTTCGCCCTCCTCCAGAACGAAGCGACGGGCGCTGACGTACCCGGGAATCTCCAGGCGCTCCGGCAAGTGCTCGTCGTTGTACCACCGGTGGAACTCGTCCTCGTGCTCCGGGTCGACGTCCATCATCACGACGAACACGGTGCCTCCGATGTGTTGAACCCCGTGCTCTTTCTCCTGTCGGGACATAGAAATGCCTCCAGCAACTGTGGTCTGAGGGAGGACCGATGACCGGCATGATGGGCTTGAGGTGCGGGGAAGCCCGCCCTCGGCGCGGAGTCTGGCCCAGTATACCATCGCATTCTTCCTTCAGCACTTGTTGGCTTCCCTGTCCTTGGTATCCGACGTGAGCCGGCGGTTTCCTTCACCGGAACGGATCACTGCCCAGGTCCCAGCGAGAGTCAATCGGTCCTCGGAGACACCGGATTGAGGGAAACGCTGCGGGCAAGCCGCCCGACCGGGGCGATTTGATTGTTGGACAACCCCGGCAACGCCTTCGGCCGCGATGAGGGGGGTAGCACCCGATGGCACGGTGGTACCACCCGGTTGTGACAGGATTCACACCTCGCAAGAGCTTTTTCCTCCCCAGTCGTACATGGGTGGTCGTCCCGTGTCCCGGCGTATCACCCGTCTCTAAACTGAGTTCAAGACAAGGTGATAATGGGCGAGGGATGCCGGAAACCGGCAGCCGAATTTTTCCTTGGCTACAGCAAGCCCCCCCGGTCACTGACGGGCGCAGAGAATTTCATATGGAGAGGGGAAACTAGTATGAAGACTTCGAGCGGTATCATATTCAGGCGCGTGCGTTCCTTATTCCCGGACCAGCGTGGAATCACCGGTCTGGAGACGGCCATCGTGCTGATCGCCTTCGTGGTGGTCTCGTCGGTGTTCG